>NZ_QHHV01000069.1:0-123532 GCF_003947245.1 Actinoplanes sp. ATCC 53533
GCCGATGTGCTGCACCGGACGGCTGTGGGTGACGAACGGCGCGATGCTCTGCTCGGCTACTCGTCGGCGTATGCCGTGGCAGCGAAGCTGTTGACGAAGGTCGGTGCTGGCGACCTGAGCCTCTTGGCAGCGGACCGGTGCGCGTCGGCCGCCGTTGAGGCCGACTCGATGACGGCGCGAGGAATGGCGGCCTACCAGGTGGTCTGCGCTCTGCTGCGCAGCGAGCGACCCGAGGACGCGGAGCCGCTAGCGGTCCGAATGGCGGAAGAGACACAGCGGCAAGCCAGACCTGACCGTCCGACCTTGGCCTCGGTGGCCGGCTCCCTCTGGTTGATCGCGGCGATCATCGCATCGCGGCAGACGGACCGCGACGAGGCCTGGCGCCGGCTGGACCAGGCGCAGGCACTCGCGGACATGATCGGCGAGGACGGCAACTTCGCGTGGACAGGATTCGGGTTTACGAACGTCGGCATCCACCGGGTGTCCGTCGCCGCTGAGCTTGGTGATCCAGCTGCGGCATTGCGGGCGGCCGAATCGGTAGACCTGAAACGTCTGCCGGCGGGCTTGACGAGCCGGCGGGCGCAGCTGCACCTGCATCTCGCCTGGGCGGAGGCGCAGCGGAGGCGGGACGCGGATGCCGTGCTCCACCTGCTGGAGGCGGAGCGGATTGCTCCGGAGACGGTGCGATACAACGTCATTGTGCGGGAGCTGGTGCGTGGGTTGCTGGCTCGGCGGAAGCGCGGCGGCCGGACGAGCGCCCTGCACAGCCTCGCTGTGCGCTCAGGGGTACTGGATTAGTCGCCATGTCGAGGAATCTCATGCTGGTCGTCGGCGGTGCACCGTTGACCGCCCGGACGCCGGACCTGCTGCGCGCGCTGATTGACGACAACTGGATGGTCTCCGTCGTCGCTACGCCGTCCGCCCGGGCGTGGCTGGACGATGACGCGGTGCGCGAGCTGACAGGTGCGCCGCCACGAGTGGAATTCCGCGATCCGGATCAGCCGAAACAGAGCGGTTCGACGCAGGCCGTAGTGGTCTGCCCGGCGACGTTCAACACGGTCAACAAGGTCGCCGCAGGGGCTGCCGACACCTACGCCCTGGCGCAATTGTGCTCGGCGCTGGGAGAAGGCTTGCCACTTCTCGTGGTGCCGATGGTGAACAACAAGCTGTGGGGGCATCCGGCCTGGTCCCGTAGCCTTGCCATCCTGGAAGGCGCCGGGGCCACGATGCTCGACATTCACACGGGCAAGGCCGGCGCGGTCGCCGTCCCATCAGGCACCAGCGCTGAGGTGGTAGCCGCGTTCGATCCGGGCTGGGTGACCAACCAGCTTCGGTAACGCGAACCCGCACTTTTCTGCGGGTAGCCGCCCGCATCTTTGTACGGCCCGCACCACGTTGTGCGATCCTGCCGACAACTTGATGCACGATCTATGCCGAACACGCCACGCATGGCAGCCGATAACCCTTCCGGGCCTTCGGCGAATGCGGGGGTTTCCGCCGATCGTGAGGAGCCGGGATTGCGCCAGGTCTACGACGCACTACGGCGTTGGGTGCCCGGAGAGCGCCGGGGACCTCGCCATGCTGCGTGACGAGCTGATGGCCGCATTGCGGGTGATGCCCGACAATGTCGATGTCGCGCTCGCGGTCGGTCACTACCGTGTCGACATTACCGGTATCAGGTATGACAAGGATCGGAAAGAGATCGTGGTCGACTTCATGGCAGAAGATTTGCAGGAAGCGCTAGTTGATGTCGGCCCGGAATTCCGAGCGCACATAAAGGACCGACAATCCATCAACTGACCAGAGGGGACACGTGCCCAACCGCCCCAGCCCGGCGGACGATCGCCGGGCTGGGGCCGGTCGGGGCTGCGCGGTGAGGGCTTGTGGGGGTGTTGCGGTTGGGCTCACCGCCGCGCGTACCGGATCGGGGTTTAGCGGGGCACCACCTTTTCGATGGACCATTCGCGCCAGCCGTCCAGCTTGTCGGAGGCTGTCTGGAGCTGGTCGGCCACCGGGCCCGGGCCGGTCGAGCCCGGCGTCGTGCGGGCCGCCAGCGCCGAGCGCACGCTCAGCACCTCGCGCACCGACGGGTCGAGGTGCTCGCTGACCGTCTTCAGGTCGTCGTCCGAGACGTCTTCCAGCTCGCACTCGCGGGCCGCGCACAGCGCCACCAGGCGGCCGGTGATCTCGTGCGCGTCGCGGAACGGGACGTGCTTGCGGACCAGCCAGTCCGCCACCTCGGTGGCCAGCGAGAAGCCTACCGGCGCGGCCGCGGCGAGGCGGTCCACCCGGACCGTCATGGTCGAGATCATCCCGGCCAGTGCGGGCAGCAGCAGTTGCAGCGTGTCGATCGCGTCGAACGCCGGCTCCTTGTCCTCCTGCATGTCCCGGTCGTAGGTCAGCGGCAGGCCCTTGAGCATGGTCAGCACCGCGACCAGGCCGCCGATCAGCCGGCCCGCCTTGCCGCGGGCCAGCTCGGCGATGTCCGCGTTCTTCTTCTGCGGCATGATCGACGAGCCGGTGGCGAACGCGTCGTCGAGGATCACCCAGCCGAACTCCTGCGAGGTCCAGAGCACGACCTCCTCGCCGAGGCGGGACAGGTGCACGCCGATCAGGCTGGTGATGAAGAGGAACTCCGCGACGAAGTCCCGGTCGGACACCGCGTCCATCGAGTTTTGCGCCGGCGCCTTGAAGCCCAGCTCCTTGGCCACCGCGGCCGGGTCCAGCGGCAGCGACGAGCCGGCCAGCGCGCCCGAGCCCAGCGGCGAGATCGCCGCGCGGGCGTCCCAGTCGCGCAGCCTGTCCAGGTCGCGCAGCAGCGGCTGGACGTGGGCGAGCAGCCAGTGCGCGAAGCTCACCGGCTGGGCGTGCTGGAGGTGGGTCATGCCCGGCGCGGGCGTGTCCAGGTGCCGGCCCGCCTGCTCCAGCAGGGCGTCCGCCAGCTCGACCACCGCGGCGGCCACCCCGCGGGCGTGGTCACGCAGATACATCCGCAGGTCGGTGGCGACCTGGTCATTGCGGGACCGGCCGGCGCGCAGCTTGCCGCCGAGCGTGCCCAGCCGCTCCAGCAGGCCGCGCTCCAGCGCGGTGTGCACGTCCTCGTCCTCGACGGTCGGGCGGAACTCCCCCGCCGCGCACGCCGATTCGAGGTCGTCGAGCGCGGCGAGCATCTGGCCGAGCTCGTCGGCGTTGAGCAACCCCGCGCCGGCCAGCACGCGGGCGTGCGCGCGGGAGGCCGCGATGTCGTACGGCGCCAGGCGCCAGTCGAAATGCACGCTCACGCTCAGGCGGGCCAGGGCGTCCGCCGGTCCGCCGGCGAAACGGCCACCCCACAGCCTGGTCGGGCCTTCGTTCTCCGGCACGCGCTCACTCCTCATTCTCGGTCGGAACTTGCTCAACGATAGGGTCACGGTATGACGCTTGACCTGCAGGACGATGTTGTCTCATTGACCCGCGCGCTCTGCGACATCCCCTCGGTCAGCGGGGACGAGGGCACGCTCGCGGATGCCGTGGAGGCCTCCCTGCGCAAGCTGGGGCACCTCGAGGTGCTGCGCGACGGCGACGCCGTGGTGGCCCGCACCAACCTGGGCCGGGCCAAGCGGATCGTGCTCGCCGGGCACCTGGACACGGTGCCGATCAAGGACAACCTGCCGACCTGGTTCACCGGCGAGGGCGACGCCCAGCTGCTGCACGGGCGCGGCACCTGCGACATGAAGGCCGGCCTCGCCACCCAGCTGCGCATCGCCGCGACGGTCACCGAGCCGCGCCACGACCTCACCTTCGTCTGCTACGACAACGAGGAGGTCGCCTCGGTCAAGAACGGGCTGGGGCGGCTCGTGCGCAACCACCCCGACTGGCTGGCCGGGGACTTCGCCATCCTGGGCGAGCCGTCGAACAGCGGCGTCGAGGGCGGCTGCCAGGGCACCATGCGGGTGCGGATCACGTTGCGCGGCAAGGCGGCGCACACCGCCCGGGCCTGGCGCGGGGTCAACGCGATCCACGTCGCCGCTCCCGTGCTGGCCATCCTCAACGCCTACGAGCCGCGGCGCCCGATGGTCGACGGCCTGCGATACCACGAGGGCCTCAACGCCGTGAACATCCAGGGCGGCATCGCCGGCAACGTGCTGCCCGACGAGTGCGTCATCGACATCAACCACCGGTTCGCGCCGGACCGCGGCATCGCCGAGGCCTACGCCTACCTCCAGGAGGTCTTCGCCGGCTACGACCTGGAGATCCGGGACCAGGCGCCGGGCGCGCGCCCCGGCCTCGACCAGCCCGCCGCCGCGGAGTTCCTGGCCGTGGTCGGCAAGGAGCCGGCGCCGAAGTTCGGCTGGACGGACGTGGCCCGCTTCGCCGAGCTCGGCATCCCGGCCGTCAACTACGCGCCGGGTGACCCGCTGCTCGCCCACACCGACGAGGAATACGTGCCGGTCGCGGAGATCCGCGAGTGCGAGCGCGTGCTGGCCGCCTGGTTGAAGTAGGCGCAACCCGAGTCGCACTCCGCCCGTCGTTGTCGAGGGCGCCGATTTCCGGACGGGCGCCCTTTCCTGTCCGGAAATCGGTGACCTCGACAACGACTTCATGGGGCGGAGTGCCCGCCGAGCGGAGCGAGGCCAGCAGACTCAGCGATGGCGCCGGGGATCGCGTACATGTGCGCGAAGGCCCGGGCCTGCTCGCCGGTCCACAGCGACGAGCCGTAGCCGTAGACGACACCCTGGCGGGTCGCGGCGTCGAGCAGGCTGTACGGGCTGCGGCTGCCGAGCGGGATCACGTTGCCCTTCTGCAGCCGCACCCGCACCTCGCCGGTGACCCGGGCCTGGCTGGAGTCGAGGAACGCGCGGAAGTCGTCGAGGATCGGGTCGTAGTAGACCGCCTCGTGCAGCAGGTCACCGTACGTCGTGCCCAAGGTGGCTTTGGTGGCCTGCTGCCGGTTGCTCAGCGTCAGGCGCTCCAGCTCGCGGTGCGCGGCGATCAGGGTCAGCATGCCGGGGGCCTCGAAGCCGACCCGGGCCAGGTTGCCGACCATGGTCGAGCCCATGTGGATGCCCCGGCCGACGCCGTGCTCGGCGGCGAGGGCGTTCAGCGAGCGCAGGATCGCGTAGTTCGGCGCGCCCGGGCCGGTGCCCTCGATCGGCGCGCCGTCGAGTGTGGTCGCGGAGGTCACCTCGCCCTTGTCGAACGCGAGGATCAGCTCGATGCCGTCCTCCGGGGCGTCCTTGATCGACTTGGTGCTCTCCCACGCCTCCTCGGGCAGGTAGTCCCAGGAGCCGTAGGTCTCCTTGCCGCCGATGGAGGTGCCGATCAGGCCCTCGTTGATCGAGTACGTGGTGACCTTGTCGCTGGTGGCGAAGCCGTGCTGGGCCAGGAAGTCCCGCTCGAACTCGCGGGTCAGCCGCTCGTCCCGGATCGGCGTGATGATCTCCAGCTGCGGGGCCAGCGCGCGGATCACCGAGTCGTACCGCACGTGGTCGGCGCCGGCGCCGGTGGAGCCGTGCGCGATCGCGTCCGCGCCGTTGTCGAGCGCGCACTGCACGACCTTCTCGGCCTGTACCAGCCGCTCCGCGCCGACGCAGGACGGGTAGCCGCCGTTGCGCAGGTAGTTCGCCTTGATCGCGTAGGTGACCACGCGCTCGTACAGCTCCTCGCGGGCGTCGATGACGAAGTGCCGCGCCGAGCCCAGCTCCTCCGCGCGGGCCCGGACCACGTCGCCCTCGCCGCTGTGCAGGCCGCCGGTGTCGATGTTGGCGGTGAGCACCTCCCAACCCTGCTCGCGCAGCGAGACCAGGGCGTACGAGGTGTCGAGACCACCGGAGAAGGCGAGGACGATCTTGCGCTTGGACATCAGGATTTCCTTATCAGGACGCGGGGATCTCGAGGATGGGCACGTACGTCGTCCCGTCCTTGACGAGGTGGCCGGGGGCGAGCACGAAGAACGTGGACTCCCGGGCCTCGATGGCCTTCTGCATGGCCCGCTGCCGCTCGTAGTCGAACGGGTCGAGCAGGAACGACGGCTCCGGCTCGGGCCCGGTGACCGGCACGGTGAAGTCGTTCTCGTAGACGAACGAGCCGGGCGAGGTGTGGAACGGCACCGTGGCGACCAGCACGCGCAGCCGGCCGAAGCGGGTGTGCACGCGCAGCGCACTGTTGTCGTACTGGGTGACGCCGTCGAGCTTCTCCGCCTGGTAGGCCGAGAGCGCCAGCGCCTTGAGCGCCTTGCCCAGCCCGACGCTCGTCCACAGCGACCACAGCGACCAGCCGACCCAGGTGCCCGGCGCCGCACTCGGCGCCGCGCAGTAGCCGGCGATCGGGATCGGCCCGTTGTAGGCGCTCTGCTTGGCCTTGTCGAAGACGGCCCGCATGTGCCGCTTGGCGTCCTCGTCGAAGGCGCTGGTCTCGAGGATCTCGGTGAACGACGACTGCGGCAGCGCGGCGATCACCGCGGCCGACGGCATCAGGATCAGGTCGACCATCACCCACTGCGGCATCGGGATGCCCCGGTCGCCGAACGCGATGCCGTTCATCACGTTGAACAGGTTGAGGAACTCGCCGGTCTCCCAGCCCTTGTCCTCGGTCGTGTCGGTGAAGTCCAGCCAGGTGAGCTTGTGGCCGTACGGGACCTCGTTGAGGAACGGGCGCAGCGTCTCGTTGGACGCCAGGTAGAACTCGAGGCCGTGGCCGAGGAGCCGCTGCATGTTGTCGGCGAAGCCGGGGAAGTGAGCCTCAACGGCGGTCACGGCTGGCCCCCTTCAGGGTCGGCACGGCTCCACGCCGTGAGCTTCTCGGCGAGCGCGGCGCCCGGCCCGTCGCCGGAGTCGCGGGCCACCACGAGGATGGTGTCGTCGCCGGCGATGGTACCGACGACGTCGGGCAGGCCCGAGCGGTCCAGCGCGCTCGCCAGGAACTGGGCGGCTCCCGGCGGCACCCGCAGCACCACCAGGTTGCCGCTGACGTCGACGGAGTTGAGCAGCTCGCGCAGCAGCCTGATCAGCCGGGCCGGCGCCTGCTCGACCGGGCGCAGGGCGGGCAGCCCGTCCTCGGGGATGACGTAGACCCCGCCGGCCTTGACGGCCCGCAGCTCCTCCAGGTCGCGCGACAGCGTCGCCTGGGTGACCTGGACGCCGTCGAGGCCGAGCAGGTCGGCGAGCTCGGTCTGCGAGCGCACGTCCTTGCCCCGGACCAGGTCGACGATGCGCGCGTGCCGCGCGGCGCGGGTGCCCGGCCCGGTCACTGGTTTTCCAGCAGCCAGGCCAGCAGCGCCTTCTGCGCGTGCAGGCGGTTCTCGGCCTGGTCGAGGACCGCGCTCTGCGCACCGTCCAGGACCTCGTCGGTGATCTCCTCGCCGCGGTGCGCCGGCAGGCAGTGCAGCACGACCGCGTCGGGCGCGGCCAATGCCAGCAGGTCCTTGTTGATCTGGTACGGCCGGAACGGCGTGTGCCGATCGATCCCGTCGCTTTCCTGGCCCATGGACGTCCACGCGTCGGTGGCCAGTACGTGCGTTCCGGTGGCCGCCTCCCGCGGGTCCCGCAGCACGGTGACCGAACCGCCGGTGCCCGCCGCGATCTCGGCCGCCCGCGCCACCACGGCCGGGTCCGGGTCGAAACCCTCCGGACCGGCCACCCGTACGTGCAGGCCCGCGGTCGCCCCGGCCAGCAGGTAGGAGTGGGCCATGTTGTTGGCGGCGTCGCCGACGTAGGTCAGCGTGCGCCCGGCCGTGCCGCCCAGCCGCTCGCGGATCGTCTGCAGGTCGGCCAGCAGCTGGCAGGGGTGGAAGCCGTCGGTCAGCGCGTTGACCACCGGCACGTGCACGTCCGAGGCCAGCTCGGCCAGCCGCTCGTCACCGGAGGTGCGGAACACGATCGCGGCCACGTACCGGGAGACGACCCGGCCCGCGTCGAGCAGCGACTCGCCGCGGCCGAAGTGGGTGGCCTGGGTGTCCACCACGATGGCGTTGCCGCCCAGCTCGGGGATGCCGGTCTCGAACGACAGCCGGGTCCGCAGGCTGACCTTGTCGAAGAAGACGGCGACCGACCTCGGGCCCGCCAGCGGCCGGTAGCCGAACCGGTCGGCCTTCATCGCCGCGGCCAGGTCCAGCACCGCGCTCTGCTCGGCCGGCGACAGGTCGTCGTCGCGCAGCAGGTGCCGGGTCACGGGAGCGCCTCGCCGAGCGCGGTCACGAACGCCTCGGCCTGCTCGGTGGTGAGGATCAGCGGCGGGGCGAGCCGGATCACGTCCGGCTGGATCGGGTTGACCAGGAAGCCCGCGTCGCGCAGCCGCGCGGCCAGGTCCGCCGAGATCGGGTCGGTCAGCACGATGCCGAGCAGCAGGCCCGCGCCGCGGACCCCGGCGATCGCCGGATGGCCGAGGCCCTCGACGCCGCGGCGGATCAGCTCGCCGACCCGCTTGACGTGGTCCAGCAGGCCCTCGCCGGCGATGGTGCGGATGACGGCCAGGCCGGCCGCGCAGCTGACCGGGTTACCGCCGAAGGTGGTGCCGTGCGAGCCGGGCTGGAACAGGTCGGCGGCCGCGCCGAAGGCCATGCACGCGCCCAGCGGCAGCCCGCCGCCGAGCCCCTTGGCCAGCGTCACCACGTCGGGCTCGACGCCCTCGCTCTGGTGGTGGAACCAGTGCCCGGTGCGCCCGATGCCGGTCTGCACCTCGTCCAGCACCAGCAGCGCGCCGGTGGCCGTGCAGATCTCCCGGGCCGCGGCCAGATAGCCGGGCGGCGGCACGACCACACCCATCTCGCCCTGGATGGGCTCGATGATGAGCATGGCGGTCTCGCTCGTGACGGCCGCCCGCAGCGCGTCGACGTCGCCGAACGGGACGTGGGTGACCTCGCCCGGCAGCGGCAGGAACGGCTCCCGCTTGCCCGGCTGGCCGGTCAGCGCGAGCGCGCCCATCGTGCGGCCGTGGAAGCCGCCCTCGGTGGCGACCACGTGCGTGCGGCCGGTGAGCCGGGACAGCTTGAACGCCGCCTCGTTGGCCTCGGCGCCGGAGTTGCTGAAGATGACCTTGCCGGGGCGGCCGGCCAGGGCGAGCAGCAGCTCGGCCAGGGCCAGCGGCGGCTCGGCGATGAACAGGTTGGAGACGTGCCCCAGCGTGGCGACCTGCTGGGAGACGGCCGCGACGATGGCCGGGTGGGCGTGGCCCAGGGCGTTGACCGCGATGCCGCCGAGCAGGTCGACGTACTCCGTGCCGTCCTCGGCGACCACGACGGCGCCGGAGCCGCTGATCAGCCCGAGCGACGGCGTGCCGTAGTTGTTCATCATGCTCTGCGACCAGCGGTCAGTGAAAGACGTCATGAGGGGACCACCATCGTGCCGAATCCTTCCGAGGTGAAAACTTCGAGCAGCGTCGAGTGCGGCACGCGGCCGTCCACCACGTGCGCGGCGGGGACGCCACCCCGCACCGCCCGCAGGCACGCCTCCATCTTCGGCGCCATGCCGGACTGGAGGCTGGGCAGCAGCTTCTCCAGGGCATCGGTGTCGATCTGGGAGGTGAGCGAGGAGGTGTCGGGCCAGTTCGTGTAGAGGCCGGGCACGTCGGTGAGCACGACCAGCTTGCGGGCGCCGAGCGCGACGGCCAGGGCGGCCGCGGCGGTGTCGGCGTTGACGTTGTGCACCACGCCGTCGGGGTCGGGCGCCACGGTGGCGACGACCGGGATGCGCCCGGCGGCGATCAGGTCGTCCACGGCCGAGGTGTCCACCTCCGCGACGTCGCCGACCTGGCCGATGTCGACCGGCTCGCCGTCGACGACGGCGTGCCGGCGCACGGCGGTGAACAGCCGGGCGTCCTCACCGGACAGTCCGACGGCGAACGGGCCGTGCTCGTTGATCAGGCCGACCAGCTCGCGGCCGACCTGGCCCACCAGCACCATCCGGACGACGTCCATCGCCTCCGGCGTGGTGACCCGCAGGCCGCCCCGGAACTCGCTGGCGATGCCCAGCCTGCCGAGCATGGACGAGATCTGCGGGCCGCCGCCGTGCACGACGACCGGCCTGATCCCGGCATACCGCAGGAAGACCATGTCGGCGGCGAAGGCCCGCTGCAGCTCCGGGTCGATCATCGCGTTGCCGCCGTACTTGATGACGACGGTGGTGCCGTGGAAGCGTTCGAGCCACGGCAGGGCCTCGATGAGGATCGCGGCCTTGTCGGCGGCGTTCACGACGAGTAGGCCGAGTTCTCGTGCACGTACGCGTGGGACAGGTCGGTGGTCCGGATCGTCGCCGACATCTCGCCCTCGTGCAGGTGCACGGTGATGGTCACGTCCCGGCCGCCGAGGTCCACCTTGGACCTGTCGTCGGCGGCGGCGCCGCCGCGGCAGACCCACACGCCGTTGACGGCGACGTCGATGCGGTCCGGCGCGAACGCGGCCGCCGTGGTGCCGACCGCGGCCAGGATCCGGCCCCAGTTCGGGTCGTTGCCGAACAGCGCGGTCTTGACCAGGTTGTTGCGGGCGACCGACCGGCCGACCTCGACCGCGTCGGCCTCGCTCGCCGCGCCGAGCACCTCGATGGCGATGTGCTTGGTGGCGCCCTCGGCGTCGCCGATGAGCTGGCGGGCCAGGTCGTCGCAGACGGCGGTGACCGCGGCGGTCAGCTCCTCCTGGGTCGGCTGGACGTCGGAGGCGCCGCTGGCCAGCAGCAGCACGGTGTCGTTGGTGGACATGCAGCCGTCGGCGTCGATGCGGTCGAACGTGAGCCGGGTGGCCTCGCGCAGCGCGATGTCCAGGGTCTCGGAGCCGGCGACGGCGTCGGTGGTGAGCACGACGAGCATGGTGGCCAGGGCGGGGGCGAGCATCCCGGCACCCTTGGCGATCCCGCCCACCGACCAGCCCTCGCCCCGCGCGACCGCGTTCTTGGCATGGGTGTCGGTGGTCATGATGGCGCTCGCCGCGTCCTCACCGCCGTCGGCCTTCAGCGCCTTCGCCGCGGCGGTCACCCCGGGCAGCAGCTTGTCCATCGGCAGCATCTCGCCGATCAGGCCGGTGGAGCAGACGGCGATGTCACCGGCGCCGACCAGCAGCGGCTTCGGCCCGCCGCGCAGCACGGCGGCGAGGTGCTCGGCGGTGGCGTGGGTGTCGCGGAAACCCTGGGTGCCGGTGCAGGCGTTGGCGCCACCCGAGTTGAGCACGACGGCCCGCACGATGCCGCCCTTGAGCACCTGCTGGCTCCACATGACGGGCGCGGCCTTCACCCGGTTGGCGGTGAAGACGCCGGCCACGGTGGCGTCGGGCCCGTCGTTGACGATGACCGCCACGTCGGGGCCGCCGCCGGTCTTGAGCCCCGCGGCGACGCCGCTGGCCCGGAAACCCTTGGGAGTGGTAACAGTCACGGTGCGACTCCGAATACCGAAAGGCCCGCGGTTTCCGGCAGGCCGAGCATGAGGTTGGCGCATTGCACGGCCTGACCCGCGGCGCCCTTACCCAGGTTGTCCAGGGCGCTGACCACGACGATCCGGCCGGAGTCGACGTCGAGGGTCGCCTGCAGGTGACACGAGTTGGAGCCGGCGGTGGCGGCGGTGTGCGGCCAGCTGCCGGCGGGCAGGACGTGCACGAAGGGCTCGTCGGCGTAGGCGGCCTGCAGCACCGCGCGCGGGTCGGCGTCGCCCAGCGGGCGGGCGGTCACCGTGGCGAGGATGCCACGCGGCATCGGCGCGAGCACCGGGGTCATCGACAGCGAGGTCGCGCCGGTCGCCTGCTTGATCTCGGGGACGTGCTGGTGCGCGCCGACCTTGTAGGGCGACAGGTCGCCCATGACCTCGCTGGCCAGCAGGTTGACCTTGGCGGACCGGCCGGCCCCCGAGGTGCCGGAGGAGGCGACCACCACGACGTCGGCGGGGTGCGCGACCCCGGCGGCGATCAGCGGGGCCAGGGCCAGGGTGACGGTGGCCGCGTAGCAGCCGGTGTTGGCCACCCGGTCGCTCGCGGCGATGGCGGCCCGCCGCCCGGGCAGCTCCGGCAGGCCGTAGGTCCAGGTGCCGGCGTGCGTGCCGCCGTAGTAACGCTCCCAGGCGTCGCCGTCGTGCAACCGGAAGTCGGCACCCAGATCGACGATCTTGACCCCGGCGGGCAGCTGGGCGGCGAGCGCCGCCGACTGCCCGTGCGGCAGGGCGAGAAAGACCAGGTCGGCGTCGGCCAGGCCGGCCGCCTCGGTCCGACCCAGGACCAGATCCAGGCCCGCGAGCTGCGGGTGTACGGCGGCCACGGGCAGACCCGCCTGGGTGTGCGCCGTGGCGGCGACGAGATCGAGCTCGGGGTGCCCGGCGATCAGGCGCAGCAACTCGCCCCCGGCGTACCCACTCGCCCCGGCGACAGCGACCCTGATTCCCATACTTACCTCCGCATGACTATGCAGAAGACCGTATCAACGCGCATAGCCATGCGGCAAGCTCATATTGTTGTTCGGTCACCCGATCAGGTGCCCAGGTGAGCAGCGCCACTCCGACCGGCGCGCCCGCCTCGGCCAGCGGGCCGACCGCACCCCAGTGCCTTCCTAGGCGTGACCCACGAAGATCTGCTGCCCCACGACCGCGAGCAGCGCCAGCCGGTCCGCCGCTTCCGTGCCCGGCTCGGCCGTGTATGCCACGATGCGCAGGTCGCTGCCCGGCACCGTCAGCACGTCGCAGTCCAGCTCCATCGTGCCGACCTGCGGGTGGTGGATCAGCTTGCGGGCCGAGGTGTGCGGGCCGATCGCCCCGGCGGCCCAGAACCCGGCGAACGCCTCACTGCCGGTCCGCAGCTCCGCGATGAGCTCGCGCAACCCCACGTCCGCCGGATATCGCGCGGCGGCCGCCCGCAGGTCCGCCACCACCGCGACCCCGAACTCGGCCCGCTGCTCCCGCGTCAGCTCGATATGGCCGGGCGGATCGAAGAAGTGCCGCCAGACCACGTTGCGCCGGAAGCCGCGCAGCCCGGTCAGATCGCCCTGCAGCGCCGCCCAGAGCGGGTTGGCGACGATCATGTTCCAGGCCGCGTCGAACACCGACACCGGCGTGCCGGCGAGCCGGTCCAGCAGGCGCTGCACCCCCGGCGTGATGTGGCCCGGCACGGTGCCCCGGCCGGGCGCTGCCAGCCCGGCGAGGGTGAACAGGTGCGCACGCTCGGCGGTGTCCAGCCGCAGCGCCCGGGCCAGTGCCTCGACCACCTGACCGGACGGGGTCGTGGCCCGGCCCTGCTCGAGCCGGGTCACGTAGTCCACCGAGATGCCGGTGAGCAGGGCCAACTCCTCGCGGCGCAGCCCGGCCGCGCGGCGGTGGCCACCCGCGGGCAGCCCGGCGGCCTCGGGCGTGGCCCGGTCCCGCCAGCGCCGCATCGCCTGCCCGAACTCCGCCGTCGTCATGACCCCAGTCTGCCGCGCCGCGGGCACGCCAGCCTGGTACCAGCAGTCCCAGGAAGATCCGGCTACTGCCTGCCGCGCCCCGGCCGGCCGAGGGTGGTGCCATGACAACGACACTGATCACCGGAGCGAACAAAGGCCTCGGCTTCGAGACCGCCCGCCGGCTCGTCGCCGCCGGGCACACCGTCTACCTCGGCAGCCGCGACGCCGAGCGCGGCCGGGTCGCCGCCCGGACGCTCGGCGCGACGCCGCTGCTCCTGGACATCACCGACGAGGCCTCCGTCGCCGCGGCCGCCGAGACCGTCGCAGCCGCCGGCGGGCTGGACGTGCTGGTCAACAACGCGGCGATCGCCGGGCCGTACACCGCCGTCGGCGAGGTCACCGCCGAGATCATGCGGCCGCTGTACGACACCAACGTCTTCGGCGTGGTCCGGATGATGCACGCCTTCCTGCCGCTGCTGGAGAAGTCACCGGCGCCGGTGGTGGTGAACGTCAGCAGCGGCCTCGGCTCGATGGTGCTGGCCACCGACCCGGACGCGATCGAGTCCTCGGTGCCGGCGCTCGCCTACGGGTCGTCGAAGTCGGCGGTCAACATGCTCACGGTCCGCTACGCGCAGGCCTACCCGGCCATGCGGATCAACTGCGTCGACCCCGGCTACACCGCGACCGACCTGAACGCCCACCAGGGCACCCAGACGGTCGAGCAGGGCGCGGAGATCATCGTCCGGATGGCGCTGCTGGATCCGGCCGGCCCCACCGGCACGTACGCGGCAGCGGCGGGCCCCCTGCCCTGGTAGGTCCGCACGGCTCCCGGTTCCGGTACCGGCTGACCGAAGATCCGATCCCCGGGGTCGCCGGTACCGGTTCCGGGCTGTGCGACACTTCCCGACGCTCACCGATGTGTTGCGTTTTCGGAGGAAGACCTCGTGGCCGCTGCGGACCCGTACCGTGATCCTTCGCTCGCCGTGGAGCAGCGCGTCTCCGACCTGCTCGGCCGGATGACCCTGGCCGAGAAGGTCGGCCAGATGCTGCAGCTCGACGCGCGCGGCGACCTCAAGGACGCGGTCGGCACCCGGCTCGCCGGCTCGATCCTGCACGCCTCCCCGCAGCGCATGCTCGAGGCCATCGACCTGGCCGCCGGCACCCGGCTGGGCATCCCGCTGCTCACCGCCGAGGACTGCATCCACGGGCACGGCTTCTGGCCCGGCGCGACGGTCTTCCCCACCCAGCTGGCGATGGCCGCGAGCTGGGACGCGGGCCTGGTCGAGCGGGTCGCCCGGGTCACCGCGATCGAGGTCTCCGCGACCGGCATCCACTGGACCTTCTCCCCCGTGCTGTGCATCGCCCGCGACCTGCGCTGGGGCCGGCTGGCCGAGACCTTCGGCGAGGACCCGTTCCTGATCGGCGAGCTGGGCGCCGCGATGGTCCGCGGCTACCAGGGTGCCGGCCTGACCGACCCGACCGCCGTGCTGGCCTCGGCGAAACACTTCGCCGGCTACTCCGAGACCCAGGGCGGCCGCGACGCCAGCGAAGCCGACCTGAGCCCGCGCAAGCTGCGCTCCTGGTTCCTGCCGCCGTTCGAGCGGGTGGCCCGCGAGGGCTGCCGCACCTTCATGCTCGGCTACCAGTCGATGGACGGCGTGCCGATCACGGGAAACCGCTGGCTGCTCAACGACGTGCTCAAGCAGGAGTGGGGCTTCACCGGCATGCTCGTGACCGACTGGGACAACGTCGGCCGGATGGTCTGGGAGCAGCGGGTCTGCGCCGACCTGACCGACGCCGCGGCGCGGGCGGTCCGGGCCGGCAACGACCTGGTCATGACCACCCCGGGCTTCTTCGAGGGCGCGCAGGCCGCGGTCGAGCAGGGCCTGATCGGCGAGGCGGAGATCGACGCCGCGGTCCGGCGGATCCTGCGGCTCAAGGTCGAGCTCGGCCTCTTCGAGAACCCGCGCGCCCCCGACGCCGAGCGGCAGGCGGCCGTGATCGGGCACCGCGACCACGCCCGGCTCAACCTGGAGATCGCCCGCCGCTCGCTGGTGCTGCTGCGCAACGACGGCACCCTGCCGCTGGCCGGCGGCCTGGTCGCGGGCCCGGACGGCCGGGCAACACCCACGGCCGCCGCGAGGACGATCGCCGTCATCGGCCCGAACGCCGACGCCCCGCAATCCCAGCTCGGCGACTGGGCCGGCGCCTCCGGCCAGGTCGACTGGATGCCCGAGGGGCAGCCCCGCGAGCTGATCGAGACCGTGCTCGACGGCTTCCGCGCGGTCGCACCCGCCGGCTGGACGATCACCACCGCGGCCGGCGCCGAGATCGAACGGCTGGTGCCGGACCCGGCGGGTCCGACGTACCCGGACGGGCAGCCGCGCCCGCCGATCTCCGAGCCGGCCACCGCCGATCCCGCGCTGATCGCCGAGGCCGTGGCCGCGGCGCGCGCCGCCGACTACGCGGTCGTCGTGGTCGGCGACACCGTCGCGCTGACCGGCGAGAGCAGGTCCACCGCGACGCTGGAGCTGCAGGGCGGCCAGATCGCCCTGCTGGACGCGCTCGCCGGGCTCGGCACCCCGGTGGTGCTGGTGCTGCTGAACTCCAAGCCGGCCGCGCTGCCGCCGTCCGCGCTGGCCTCGGCCGCGATCGTGCAGGCCTTCAACCCGGGCATGCGCGGCGGCCGGGCCCTGGCCGAGCTGCTGCTCGGGCTGGTCGAGCCGACCGGGCGGATGCCGGTCTCGGCCGCCCGGCACGTCGGCCAGCAGCCCGTCTACTACAACCAGATCCGCGGGCAGCACGGCACCCGGTACGCGGACCTGACCCAGGATCCGCTCTTCGCCTTCGGCGAGGGCCTGAGCTACACCACCATCGAGTACGCCGACCTGACCATCGCCCGGCCCGAGGTGACCGCCGACGGCACGGTCCGGGCGAGCGTACGGCTGACCAACACCGGCACCCGCCCGGCGCTGGAGACCGTCCAGGTCTACGTCAGCGACCTGGTCACCAGCGTCACCTGGGCGGCCCGCGAGCTGAAGGCGTACCGGCAAGTGACGGTGCCCGCGGGCGCGAGCGTGACGGTCGAGGTGGCGGTGGCCGCGGCCGACTGCTCGCTGGTCACCGCCGACGCCCGCCGGGTCGTCGAGCCCGGCGATTTCGACCTGCTGGTGGGCCCGGACTCGCGGCCGGGCAGCCTGCTGAGCGCGCGGTTCCGGATCGGCTGACGGCTGGCGGTGCCCCGCTAAGCTGCGATCATGGCAGCGTGTCCCGAGCTGACCGTCGCGCGCCGTCCGCGGCGCGCCGAGGGTCTCTTCGGGGTAACCCCGAGGGCGCAGGATTGATCACCGCAGCGCATCGCCGGCGCGCCCCTGCGCTCCGCGCAGGACGGCGCAGGCACGACCGGGCATCGTCGGGGCACGCTGCCGCCGCCACCGTCCAGGGCCGCTTCGTGGCCACCGCCCTCGCCGACGCCCTGCTCACCACGTCGTGGCGGCGGAAGGCGATGATCGGCGCGGGCCGGGCGCTGCTCGGCCGGCCCACCCGCTGGGTCCCGCGGGTGGTGGATGCGGTGGCCGCCGCATACCGGGATGCCCCGGCGGACCGGCCGCGGGAGCTGGCCCGGTTCGTCGCCGAGATCATCCGGACGACGCCGGGCGCGCGACGGCAGTCCCGCCGGACGGTCATCCGGCACCGCCTGGTCGCGCCGACCCGCACCGTACGGATGCGGTGGAAGACCCCGCGCATCGACGACCTGGCCGCCCTCGCCGATTTTCTGGCCGTCGACGGCGACCTGCTGGACTGGTTCGCCGACCGGCGGGAGATCAACCGGCACGCGCGCGACGAGCCGCTGCGCCACTATCGCTACCAGTGGCTGCCGCACCGGCTGATCGAGGCGCCGAAGCCACGGCTGCGCGCGATCCAGCGGCGGCTGCTCGACCACGTGCTCGCCGCGATACCGGTGCACGAGCGCGCCCACGGATTCGTGGCCGGGCGCGGGGTGCACACCTTCGCCGGCTCGCACGCCGGGCGGGCCGTGCTGGTGAGCATGGACCTGCGCGCCTTCTTCTCCAGCATCACGGCGCCGCGGGTGTACGCGATGTTCCGCCAGGCCGGCTATCCCGAGCCGGTCGCGCACGCGCTGACCGCGCTGACCACCACGCGCACGCCGGCCCGCGTCCTGCGGGGCGCGCCCGACACGACCCGGGCGGCGATGCTGCGGCAGCCGCACCTGCCGCAGGGCGCACCGACCTCTCCCGCGCTGGCGAACCTCTGCGCGTTCCGGCTGGACCGGCGGCTGACCGGCCTCGCCGACCGGTTCGGCCTGCACTACTCCCGCTACGCCGACGACCTGGCGTTCTCCGGCACCCTCGGCGAACGGCGGACCCTCGACCTGATCTCGTACGTGCGCGGCATCGCGGCCGAGGAGGGCTTCCGGGCTCACCCGGACAAGACCCGGGTCCGCCGGCGAGCCGACCGGCAGCTGCTGGCCGGGCTCGTGGTCAACAGCCGCCCGGCCGTGCCGCGCGAGGAGTACGACGGCCTGCGGGCGATCCTGCACAACGCCGGCCGGCACGGGCTGGCCGCCGCGAACCGGGACGGCCACCCGGACTTCGCGGCGCACCTGGCCGGCCGGGTCGCCTGGATGGCACACCAGCACCCCGCCCGCGCCGCGAAGCTGCACAACCTGCTCCGGGCAGCCCTCACCGCGCCGACCACGGCCGGCAGCTGACGGCGCCCGGCAGGCTGACGGCGACCGCTCCGGGCAGCCGTCGCCGTGTCGGCCGGCGCCGGTAAGCTTGCGGCGACCCGAGGAGAGTTGAGTGAAGCGGCCTACCATCGCCGATGTCGCGCGGCGTGCGGGCGTGTCGAAGGGCGCGGTCTCCTACGCGCTCAACGGCCAGCCGGGAGTCTCGGACACCACCCGGCAACGCATTCTCGACGTCGCCCGGGAGATCGGCTTCAGCCCCAGCAACGCGGCCCGGGCGCTGTCCCGGGCGAGCGCGAACGCCGTCGGCCTGGCCCCGTGCCGGCCCGCCAAGATCCTCGGCGTCGAGCCCTGGTTCATGGGCCTGATCAGCGGGTTCGAGCTGGAACTGGCCGCCCGGTCGTACGCGCTCACCCTGCAGGTCGTCGCGACGCCCGAGGAGGAGATCGAGGTCTACCGGCGCTGGTGGGGTGAGCGGCGGATCGACGGCGTGATCCTCACCGACCTGCGCGAGAACGACATCCGCATCCCGGTGCTGCAGCAGCTCGAGTTGCCGGCCGTGGTGCTCGGCGGCCCCGCCGACACCGGCACGATCCCGCAGCTCTGGTCCGACGACACCGGCTCGATGACGGAGGCGGTCCGCTACCTCGCCGCCCTGGGCCATCGCCGGATCGCCCAGGTCAGCGGGCTGACCAGCCTGCTGCACACCCAGGCGCGGACCCGCGCGTTCGCCGCCGCGAGCGCCGCGCTCGGCCTGGACGGGACGGTCACCGCGCAGGCGGACTACACCGGCGAGGAGGGCGGCCGGGCCACCCGGCGGCTGCTGAGCAGCGGCAACCGGCCCACGGCGATCATCTACGACAACGACGTGATGGCGGTCGCCGGGCTCGCCGTGGCGCAGGAGATGGGCCTTGCGGTGCCCGCCGACCTGTCCATCGTGGCGTGGGACGACTCGTTGCTGTGCAGCCTGGTCCATCCGCCGCTGACCACGCTGAGCCGGGACATCCCGGGATACGGCGCCCAGGCCGCCCGCCAGCTGCTCAAGGCGATCGACGGCGAGCGGGTCGACAACGCCGAGGGCAGCGCCGCCCACATCACCGCGCGGGGCAGCACCGCGCCGCCGCGCTGACCCCGGCCCGGCACAAGTCATCGGCATCGGTATCGGAAGGACAGACATGACCCGGATCGCGGTGACCGGCGGAAGCGGCAAGCTGGGGCGGGCGGTGATCGCCGACCTGACCGCGCACGGCAACGAGGTGGTCAACCTCGACGTCGCGGCACCGCGCCCAGCCCTCAAGATCGACCTGACCGACTACGGGCAGACCGTCGAGGCGCTCACCGCCATCGACGACCGCTACGACAAGATCGACGCGGTGGTGCACCTGGCGGCGATCCCGGCGCCCGGGCTCATCCCGAACGCGGCGACGTTCCAGAACAACATCACCGCCAGCTACAACGTCTTCTCCGCCGCGCGGCTGGCCGGGATCACCAACGTCGTGTGGGCGTCCAGCGAGACCGTGCTCGGGCTGCCGTTCCGCACGCCGCCGCCGTACATCCCGGTCGACGAGGGCTATCCGGCCCGCCCGGAGTCGACGTATTCGCTGGTCAAGCACCTCGAGGAGCAGATGGCGGCGCAGTTCTGCCGGTGGAACCCCGAGCTGAAGATGATCGGGCTGCGCCTGTCCAACGTGATGGACCCCGAGGACTACGCCGCGTTCCCGTCGTTCGACGCCGACCCGCGCGCCCGCAGCTGGAACCTGTGGGGCTACATCGACGCCCGCGACGGCGCGCAGGCGGTCCGCCGGGCGCTGGCATACGAGGCGCCCGGCATGGAGGTCTTCGTCATCGCGAACGCCGACACGGTGATGAGCCGCTCCAGTGCGTCGCTGGCGGCCGAGGTGTTCCCCGGCGTACCGGTGACCAAGGAGCTCGGGGAGCACGAGACGCTGCTCTCGATCGCCAAGGCCCGCCGGGTCCTGGGCTACGAGCCGGAGCACAGCTGGCGCAAGCACTCGGGGTGACAGCGGCGCCGGGCTTGACGGTGGCTGGCATCGTGACCCGCATGGTCAGGATCTGGTTCCGGCGCGGCGTCGTGGCGGGTGCGCTCTGCGTGGCGGCGGCGGTGTTGGCGATGGCGACCGGCGACCTTTGGGTACGGGCGGAGGCCCGTGGGCACGTCTACACCGCCGCGACGGTCCCGGCCGCACCGATCGCCCTGGTGCTCGGCGCCGAGGTGTATCCGGACGGCAACCCGTCGCCGTTCCTGGCCGCGCGCCTGGAGATCGCCCGGCAGCTGCTCGCCGACGGCAAGATCCGGGCGATCCTGGTCTCCGGCGACCACATGGACTGGGGTTACAACGAGCCCGGCGCGATGTTCCAGTGGCTCGTCGACCGCGGCGTGCCGAGCCAGCAGATCGTGCTGGACCACGCGGGCTTCGACACCTACGACTCGTGCGCCCGGGCCCGCGAGGTGTTCGGGGTCAGCGCGGCCATCGTGGTGACTCAGAGTTATCACATCGATCGCGCGGTGGCCCTGTGCCGCCGGCTGGGCGTCGAGGCGACCGGAGTAGGCGACGACACCGCCCGGATCTATCGCGAGCCGTGGCGCAACGGCGTGGTGCGCGAGCGCGGCGCGGTGGTCAAGGCCCTCGCCGACGTGGTCTCCGGTCGCGATCCGGTCTTCCTCGGCCCGCTGGAGCCCGGCGTCGCGGTGGCCCTGCGCGACTAGGAGCGTCTCGGCGCCGGGGCCGTTTCCGGCCGGCGGGTGGCGCCGGTGTGCGATGTTCTGCTCATGCCGTCACGCCTGCCCAGACTGCTCGCCGCCACCGGCCTCGCAGTCACCGTTCTCACCCTCGCCGCCGCCTGCTCGCAGCAGTCGGCCAAGGACAAGACCGCCGCCTCGCCGGCCGCCACGCCCGGATCCACCGCCCGGTTCGGTGACGGCCCGGCACCGGCCGTCACCCCGATCGCGACCGGGGCCGCGAAGACGCCGGCGGTTCTGCTGGCCGACGGTCGCTGGCCCGGCTTCATCGCCGACCTCGGCGGCGAGACCGTGTCCATGGATCTCGTGGAGTTCCTCACCGGGGACGCCGCCGCGAAGGCGTGGAAGAAGAAGAACCCCACCTCCGAGCAGGACAGTCCGGACAACGACTATTTCATCGTCAACGACAACACCAAGCTGCGCGACCTGCCGCTGGCCTCGACCGCCGAGGCGGTGGTCCTCGCCGCCGCCAACCCCGGGACCGAGAAGACCATCGCCGTCTCCGGCCTGAAGAAGCACCTCGGCGATCAGCTGCCGGACACCATGTTCTGGTTCACCGTGCAGCAGGGCAAGGTGACGAAGATCGAGCAGCAGTTCCTGCCCTGACCCCATGAGGTGCGGCTGTCCGCACCCGGAGACACCGGGCAGCACGGCAGATCCCGGCGCCCGCGGCGGCCAGGCTGAACGGCATGGAATCGGTTCTGGATCTCAAGGATGTCGCCCGCGAGTTCCCGCGCGGGATCGTCGCCCTGCGGCAGGTGTCACTGACCGTAGGCGCGGGAGAGTTCGTCGCCGTCATGGGCGCGACGGGTTCGGGCAAGAGCACCCTGCTGCACTGCGCCGCCGGGCTGGACAGGCCCAGCTCGGGCTCGGTCCGGCTGGCCGGCCGCGAGATCAGCCGGATGCGGGAGCGACCCCTCACCCGGTGGCGGCGGGACCGGGTCGGCTTCGTGTTCCAGTCCTACAACCTGCTCTCCGAGCTGACCGTGCGGCAGAACCTCGCGCTGCCCGCCCGGCTCGGCGGCCCCCGCCGGCGCGACATCGACGAGGTGCTGGCGGCGGTCGGGCTCGGCGGCACCGGCCGGCGGCCGGTCGGTGAGCTCTCCGGCGGGCAGCGCCAGCGGGTGGCGATCGCCCGGGCGCTGGTCACCGGCCCGTCGGTGATCTTCGCGGACGAGCCCACGGGGGCGCTCGACCCGACGACCGGCAGCCAGATCCTCGGCCTGCTGCGCCGGGCCGTCGACCGGGACGGGGTGACCGTGCTGATGGTCACCCACGACCCGGTCGCGGCGGCCTGGAGCGACCGGCTGGTCCTGCTGCGCGCGGGCACGGTGGCCACGGACATGGCCACCCCCGACGCCCCGGCCATCGCCGACCGCCTGCACGCGGTCTCCACGGCGGTGGCACCAATGAGCGCCGCCGCCCGGTCGGCGACTATCGCCGACCGCCTGCACGCAGTCTCCACAGCGGTGGCACCAATGAGCGCCGCCGCCCGGTCGGCGACCGTCGCCGGGCCGCTGTCGAGGGCGGTGGCCCGGTGATCCGGCAGGCGCTGCGGCGCAATCCGTGGTCGTTCCTCGGTCCGTTCTCCACCCAGTTGCTGGCCGCGGCGCTCGTGGTGGCCGGGCTCGGCATCACCAGCTCGATCGGCCGGTCCCCGATGGACGCCGCCGCCCGGCGGGCGCTCACCGAGAGCGGCCTCGCCGACATCGCGGTCCTCTTCGTCATGATCGCGAGCTATCTGTCGATCATCATCGTCGGCGTGACGATGGCCGCCACCATCGCCCAGCAGGCCCGCGACATCGCCCTGGTGCGGGCGATCGGCGCCACCCCGGGCCGGGTCCGCCGCGCGGTGGCCGCGCAGGCGGTGATCGTGGCCGTGCCCGCGACGCTGCTCGGCGTCCCGCTGGGCAGCGTCGGCGGCCGGGCCTGGATCAACGGCGTCGTCGCGCACGACCTCGCCCCGGCGACGGTGACCTTCCACCCGCATCCGGCCGCCCTGCCGATCGCCCTGGCCGTCACGGTGGGGACGTCGCTGGCCGGCGCGCTGATCGCGGCGATCCGCCCGTCGCGGATGCGTCCCGCCGCGGCCCTGGCCGAGTCGGCGGCGCCGCGGCGGCGGATCGGCGTCGTGCGCACGGCCGCCGGGCTGGTCCTGGTCACCGGCGGGAGCGTGCTGTCCGTCGCGATCGCCGGCCTGGACGCGGAGACCACCGACTCGCTGGGCCTGATCGTCATGCTCGCCCTCTGCGTGGGAGCGGGCCTACTCGGCCCGGCCCTGCTCAGGGTGGCGGCGCTGGCCGGCCGGCTGTTCGGCGACGTCGGCCGGATGGCCGGCGACACGATCGCCGTCCGGGCGAAGGCGCTGTCCGGGGCGCTGGTGCCGCTCACCCTCGCGATCGCGTTCACCGCCGTCAAGGTGATCATGCTGAAGACCACCGAACGCGCGACCGGCACGGCGCCGCCGGCCGCGGACCGCTGGCTGGAGTATTCCGGCACCTCGGTCTACGTCGCCTTCGCGGCGGTGGCCGCGGTCAACACGCTGGTCACCGTGATCCTGGCCCGGCGCCGGGACCTGGCGATCATTCAACTCGCGGGAGCGACCCGGCGGCGGGCGCTGGCGGTCGTCATCTGCGAGGCTCTGCTGGTGACCGGGACCGCACTGGTGGTCGGCGCGGCGGTGGCCGCGACGACGGCCCTGCCGCTGCTGCACACCGCCCTGGGCACGTGGACGCCGTGGGTGCCCGGAAGCTGGCTGCTCACCGGGGTGCTCGGCACGGCGGCCCTGGTCCTGGCGGGCACCGCGCTGCCGGCCGCGCTGGCGATGCGCCGCCCACCCATCGAGGTCGTCGCTTGACCACACCGCCCACCCGTCGCGGGCCGCTCGCGACCGTGCCGTCGACGCCGGCCGCCGGCCGGTGGCGTCTCGCGATCGTGCTGCGGGCCTGGCTGACCGCCCGCACCTGGCGTGAGCTGGCCTACCTCGTCTCCGGCGTGTTCATCGGCATGCCGACCTTCGTGCTGGCGCTGGTCGGCGTCGTCGCCGGCGTGGCATCGATCCTGACCGTCGGCCTGCCGCTGCTGATCGGCGTGCTGGCCCTGGCCCGGCGCACCCCCCGCTATTTCCGTGGCCCGGCCCGCCGGTTGCTCGGCTGGGAGTGGGCCGATCCGCCGCCGCTGCCGGCCCGGACCTTCTGGGGGCGGGTCCGGGCGTTGCTGAGCGACCCGGCCGCGTGGCGCGCGCTGGCCTACTGCCTGGCCCGCTGGCCACTGATGATCGCCGGGGGATACGCGGGCCTGATCGTCGTCGTGCTCGCGCCGGCCGGAATCACCTATCCGCTGTGGTGGCTCCTGCTCCCCGCCGACCTCGCCGCGTACGACAACGACACCTGGGCCGGGACCTGGCGGATCGCGCTGCAGGGGGCGGCGATCCTCATCGCGTGTCCCTGGTGGCTGCGCCTGGTGGTGCTGCTCGACAGCTTCCTGATCCGGTCCCTGCTGCATCCGAGCCGGTCCCAGCAGCGCATCGCCGAACTGGAGGCGGGGCGGGCCGCCCTGCGATCGGACGCCGCGGCGATGCTGCGCCGCGTCGAACGCGACCTGCACGACGGCACCCAGGCCCGGCTGGTCGCGCTCGGCCTGACCCTGTCGCGCATCGAGAACCGCAGCACCCAGCAACAGGTACGCGCGCTGGCCGCGGACGCCCGGGGCACGGTCACGGAGGCGCTGGCCGAGCTCCGCGACATCGTCCGCGGCATGCACCCGCCGGCGCTGGACGACGGACTCGAGGTCGCCCTGACCACCCTGGCGGCCCGCAGCGCCGTGCCCGCCGAGGTGACCGTGTCCCTGGCCGGCCGCCCACCCGACTCGACGGCCTCGGCGCTCTATTTCGCGGTGGCCGAACTGCTCACCAACATCGCCCGGCACGCGGGCGCGACGCGGGTCCGCATCGACCTGCGCCCGGACGACCGCGGCCTGCGACTGACGGTGACCGACGACGGCCACGGCGGCGCGGCGATCATCACCCCCAGCGGCGGGACCGGGACGGGACTGGCCGGGTTGGCGCGGCGGGCGGCGGCGCTCGACGGCACGCTGAGCGTGGACTCCCCCGCCGGCGGGCCGACGACCGTGACGATGATTCTGCCCGAGCGGGGGTGACCGGGCGGATGAGACGGCGCCCGTGCCCGACTACCCTGGCCACCGGAGGCTGACTGTGCGCGTCGTCATCGCCGAGGACAATCCGCTGCTGCGGGACGGCATCGCGTTGCTGCTCGGCGAGCATGAGATCGAGGTGTCGGCCGCGGTCCCCGACGCCGAGGGGCTGCTCGCCGCCGTCGCCGCCGATCCGCCCGACGCCGCGATCGTCGATGTGCGGATGCCGCCCACGCACACCGACGAGGGGCTGCGGGCGGCATTGGCCATCCGGTCCGCGTACCCGGAGGTCGGGGTTCTGGTCTTCTCCCAGTGGGTCGAGACCAGTTACGCGCGGCAGTTGCTCTCCGAGAACGCCGGGCGCGTCGGCTATCTGCTCAAGGACCGGATCGTCAGCACGGACGAGTTCGTCGGGGCGCTGCGGCGCGTCGCGGACGGCGGCACGGCGCTGGATCCCGAGGTGGTCCGGCAGTTGCTGGCCGCGCCGGCCGTGGACGCCGGGCTCGCCCGGCTCAGCGACCGGGAACGGCAGATCCTCGGGCTGCTCGCCGAGGGACGCTCCAACGTGGCCATCGCCGAAGCCCTGCACCTGGTCGAACGCAGCGTCGAGAAGCACGTCACCGCCATCTTCACCAAGCTCGACCTGCCGCAGGCGCGCACCGACCACCGCCGGGTGCTCGCCGTGCTGCGGTTTCTCCGATCATGAGCGGGCATGGTGTACGTTGCCGCGTGGCCACCCGTCCGTCCATTCAAGGAGAACGATGTCAACCAGCATGTCCCGCCGCTCGGCACTCGGTCTCGGCGCCGCGGCAGCGGTCGCGGGGGTCGGCGTGAGCGCCCCCGCCCAGGCCGCGGCGGCCGGCCCGGCGAGCATCAAGAGGGTGTACGAGAAGGAGAAGGCCAAGGTCGGCGGCCTCTGGCACACCCACATCGCCGCCGTGGACGCGACCGGCGCGCTCAAGCCGATCGTCGAGGACGACGCCGACCACGTCACCTTCGGCTACAGCGTGCAGAAGCTGGCCGTGGCGACGGCTGTCATGGACAAGATCGACCGTGGCCAGCTGACCCTCGGCACCAAACTCGACCTGCAGGGCGACATCATCCTGGGCGGCTCGGGCATCTACTTCCTGCACGGGGTGTACGGCGACGAGATCACGGTCGCGAACTTCCTGACCGCGATGCTGCTGGTCTCGGACAACACGGCCGTACGCATGTGCGGCCGGCTGGTCCCCGCGCTGGAGGTCAACGAGATCCTGGCGGCGAAGGGCTTCGTGCACACCCGGGTCATCCCGGTGGCGAACCCGAACCGCTTCTTCCTGGGCACGACGACGCCGCGCGAGATGCACGACCTGCTGTGGCGCCTGGCGACCAAGACGCTGCTGAAGCCGGAGTCGTGTGAATTCCTGCTGAGACTCACCCGCGGGCTCAGCGGTTACCACGACGGGGTCCGCCGGGTGATGTCGTCCCTGGAGCGCGAGCGCGTCGCGTCGAAGTACGGCGCCGACTTCAACGACCTGGGCGAGTCCCGGCACGAGGTCGGCATCATGTTCAGCCCGGAGGGTGTGCCGCTGCTGACGTACGCGATGTTCGCCGAGGGCCTGGGCGACCCGGAGAACTACGGCGCGACCCACCCGGCGGTGCAGGCCCACGCCAAGATCGGCCGCGTCATGCTGGACAACCTGCCGGCGGCCCCGACGTCGGTGAAGGCCCGCACGGCGTTGCCCCGCACCCCGCAGAAGCCGTTCCGCCCGGTCAGCGGCGGCTGAGTAGTTCCGGCCACGGCCGCGGTGGGCACCGGTCCACCGCGGCTGTAAACCTGTTGTCAGACCAAGCGGTCACCGCCACAATCGGCCGCGATGACGACAGACGATCTGCTGAAGCTGCACGACGATCAGATCCGCGGCACCGTCGCCGACCGGATGCCGCACAGCTGGCGGGCCACCCGGGACGGCCCGGCCATCCGGGTGACCACCCCCACGCAGGGCCTGGTGTTCGCCCGCGACCTCGACCACCTCACCGGCGCCGAACTCGACGCGCTGATCGCCCGGACCCGGGACTTCTTCACCGCGCGCGGTCAATCCGTCGAGTGGAAGACGTACGGCCACGACCGCGCCGATCTGACCGACCGCCTCGCACAGGCCGGCTTCGCCCCCGATCCGCGCGAGACCGTCGTCATCGGACCGGCCGCCGCCCTGGTCGAGGCCGGCGCCACACCCGACGGCGTGACCATCGCGGCGACGACCGACCCGGCCGATCTGCGCGCCATCGCGGCCATGGAGTCGACCGTCTGGAACGCCGACTGGTCCTGGCTGGCGGGCGACCTGGCCGACCGGATCCGCTCGACCCCGGACGACCTCGTGATCCTCACCGCGAAGGCCGGCGACCAGGTCGTCTCGGCGGCCTGGCTGATGGTCATGGCGGGCACGAGGTTCGCGGCACTGTGGGGCGGCTCCACGCTGGCCGGCTGGCGGCGCCGGGGGATCTACCGCGCCCTGGTGGCTCAGCGCGCCCGGATCGCCGTCGAGCGGGGCATCGACTATCTGATGGTGGACGCCTCCGACGACAGCCGGCCGATCCTCGAACGGCTCGGCCTGCACCCGGTCACCACCACGACGCCCTGGATCTGGCGGCCGCCGGCGTAGCCGGGGGCGGATTGACATCGATGAGCATGGACATCTCGTCCGGGGTGGACCACGATGCTGAGATATGACGGATCAGCGCGAAAAGCCCACCTCGTCGCGGCGCGCGTTCCTGTCGGCCTCCGCAGCCGTCGCGGCGACACCGGTCCTCGGCCCGCGGGCGGCCCACGCCGCCGGCAGCGGTCTGCGCGGACAGGCGCCCGACAAGGCGCTGCGAGCGATGCTGCGGGAGATCGATCCCAACCGGATCGGCGCCATCGTCACCCGGCTCGCCGCGTTCGGCACCCGGCACACGCTCTCCGCCCAGGATGACCCGGCGCGCGGCATCGGTGCGGCCCGGGATTGGATCTTCGAGCAGCTCAGCACGTACGCGGCGGCCTCCGGCGGCCGGATGACCGTCGAGCTGCAGTCGTTCATCCAGCCGGTCTCCCCGCGCGTGCCCACGCCGACCCGGATCACCAACGTGGTGGCCACGCTGCGCGGCGACACCGACCCCGGCCGGGTGTACGTGGTGACCGGCCACTACGACTCACGGGCCTCCGACGTGATGGACGCGACCAGCGACGCACCCGGCGCCGACGACGACGCGTCCGGCGTGGCGGCGATCATGGAACTGGCCCGGGTGATGGCCACCCGGCGCACCGGGGCCACCGTCGTCTTCGCCGCCGTCGCGGGCGAGGAGCAGGGCCTCTACGGCTCCGACCACCTGGCCCAGCAGTACAAGAACGCGGGCGCCGACGTGCAGGCCATGTTCAGCAACGACATCGTCGGCACCGGCGACGCCCACGACGGGACGGCCGCGGATCCGCGCACGGTGCGGCTGTTCGTCGAGGGCGTGCCGACCGCGGAGACCGCCGCCGAGGCGAACGTCCGCAAGTCGGTCGGCGGCGAGAACGACGGCCCGTCGCGCCAGCTCGGCCGCTTCGTCCACGACGTCGCGGACAACCCGCAGACCGGCATGAAGGTGCGGGTCGTCTGGCGCCGCGACCGCTACCTGCGCGGCAGCGACCACATCTCGTTCCTGCTGCGCGGCTATCCGGCGGCGCGCCTCACCGAGCCCCGGGAGAACTTCGCGCACGAGCACCAGGACGTCCGCGTCGAGAACGGGATCCAGTACGGCGACCTGGTCGAGTTCTGCGACTTCAAGTACATCGCGCGGGTGGCCCGGGTGAACGCGGCGGCGCTGTGGTCACTGGCGCGGGCACCGGGCACGCCGAAGGGCGTGGTGATCGACACGACCCGGCTGACCAACGACACGACCCTGCGCTGGCAGCGCGGCACGGGCCCCGGCCTGGCCGGCTACGAGGTGGTCTGGCGTGAGACGACGGCGCCGGACTGGACGAACGTGCTGTCGGTCGGCGACGTGACCACGGTGACCATCGACCTGTCGAAGGACAACGTCTTCTTCGGGGTGCGGGCCGTGGGCCGCGACGGTTACCGCAGCCCGGTAGCGGCCCCGCTGCCGTCGAGCTGAATCAGGCCGCCCGGGCCAGGACCCACGCGCCGTCCGGGGTCAGGTAGCGCTCCACCGCCAGCCCGGCCTCGGTCAGCGCGGCGGTGAACTGCGCCGGGCTCAGCGGCCGGGACAGGTAGGTCTGGGTCCAGCGGGCGTCCGGGAAGACGTACTCGAACCGCATGGACCGGACGCCATCGCCGATGTCGGTCGAGGCCGCGACGCGGGCCACGCCGTCGAGCAGCTGCCTTTCCCGGGGTACGGCGTCATGCCAGCCGGCGCCCTCCCGTTGGATCAGCACGGCCCCGCCCGGCGCCACGTGTTGCCGGCAGGTCCGCAGCAGCCCCTGCCGGACGGCGGCGTCACCGGCGTGCACCAGGAACGAGCCGAGCAGCACGACGTCGAAGGTCTCGCCCAGCTCCAGGGTCTCGATCGGGCTGTGCACCGTACGGGCGTCCGTCACGTGCGCCAGCATCGCCGGCGACTCGTCGACGGCGGTCACCGCATACCCCCGCGCGGCCAGTGCCCTGGTCACCCGGCCGACGCCGCAGCCCAGCTCCAGCAGGGTCGCGGGCGGTGGCGCGGCGGCCGCGATCACGTCGGGTTCGTTGTCCACAGGCAGGCGCAGATAGAAGTCCACGGCGCAGCCGTCCGGCGTAATGTCGCCAGGGCCGGAGCCGTCATAGCCGGGCCGGCGAGTGGTTTTCATGCCCCAAGACTAGGAGGAGCACGTGACGTACGGCTATTTGGCCACCATGCGCACGAAGGCGGGCCATCGCGACGACGTGGTGCGGATCCTGCTCAGCGGCCTGGACGGCCTGCGGCAGGCGGGCTGCCGGCTGTACGTGGTGGGCGTCTCCGAGACCGACCCGGAGCTGATCTGGGTCAACGAGGTCTGGGAGAGCAAGGCAGACCACGACGCCTCGCTGCAGCTCCCCGAGACCAGGGCGGCGATCGCGCGCGCGATGCCGATGCTGACCGGCGAGTTCACCGGCCAGGAGCTCACGGTCGCCGGCGGGCTGATGTGAGCGGCTTTCCCACCGGCACCCCCGACGAGCTCGAGCTCTTTCTGCGCTGGCTGGCGTTCCTGCGCGGGGCGGTGCTGCGCAAGGCGAGCGGCGTCACCGACGAGCAGTCCCGCTGGCGGCCCGACGGCAAGCTGCTGCCGCTGCTCGGGCTGGTCAACCACCTCACCCACGTCGAGTGGCGCTGGATCGACGGCGCGATGCTGGGCCGGCCGACGGGCAAGGAGGAGGCCGAATACTTCCCCGGCCCGGAGCTGACCATCGAGGCCGCCCTCGCGGCCTACCGCGAGCGCGCCGCGGCCACCGACGCCGCGGTCCGAGACCTGCGAGACCTGGAAACGCGGTCACGCGCGGACGACGGCACGGATCTGCGCTTCGTGCTGATCCACCTGATCAACGAGACCGCCCGGCACGCGGGTCACGCCGACGCGGTCCGTGAGCTGCTCGACGGCACGACGGGAGAGTGACGTGCCGATCTCCGGCAGCGCCCTGGTCACCGGCGCCTCACGAGGGCTGGGCGCCCAGATCGCCCGGCGTCTCGCGGCCGACGGCTGGCCGGTCGCGGTGAACTACCGCTCGGACCGCCCGGGTGCGGAGCGGGTGGTGGCCGACATCGTCGCGGCGGGTGGCCGGGCCGCCTCGTTCGGGGCGGACGTCACCGACGAGGCCGAGGTCACGACGCTGGCGGCCGCGGTCGCCGCCGAGCTGGGCCCGGTGCAGGTGGTGGTGGCCAACGCGACCGGGCCACAGCCGCTCGCCCCGGCCGCCGAGGTCTCCTGGCAGGCCCACCTCGACCAGCTGATCTTCTTCGTGAAGAGCCCGGCCCTGCTGCTGCGGGCGACCCTGCCGGGCATGCGCGAGCTGGGCACGGGCCGCTTCATCCACATCGGCTCGGATTCCTTCGAGCGGGCCCTGCCCGGCGCCTCGGCCTACAACGCGGCCAAGGGCGCCCAGCTCGGCCTGGCCCGCACCTGGGCGAGGGAGCTGGGCCCGCACGGCATCACGGTCAACGTGGTGGCCCCGGGCTGGATCCCGGTGGAACGCCACGGCGTGGTGACGGCGGAAGACAGCGCGGGCTACGTGCGCGACGTGCCGCTGGGCCGGCTCGGCAAGCCGGAGGACGTCGCGGACGTGGTGGCCTTCGTGGCGAGCGACGCGGCCCGCTTCATGACCGGCGAACGCCTGACGGTCAACGGCGGCCACACCATCGACTGACACCGGCCGCCGGATTGCCACTCCCCGGGGGCGCCCCGGTTGCCGGACAGCGTAATCGTCAGACGGTCCACCTCGGCGTGCAGCGCCAGGAGGACCACGGAGCGAGTGAGAAACCACCAGATGCGCGCCGGCTGCGGCTGGAGACGGAGCCGGCGCTGCTCCGCCACCGACGCCACCGACGCCACCGACGCCACCGACGCCACCGACGCCACCGACGCCACCGACGCCACCGACGCCACCGACGCCACCGACGCCACCGACGCCACCGACGCCACCGACGCCACCGACGATGATCGTCACTGCCGCCGCCAGAGCGGCCAGCGATGCCTCAATAGGCCGCGCGGAACGTCGCGCGCCAGTAGGGTCACTCGGCTTGGCTTCCTCCATCCGCCTAAGGCGGGGGATTCCGGCGGTCGCCCGCCGGGTTTCCTGCTTCACTGGCGACTGCCCCGTCCGGGAGGACTCCCGTTGAGGTCTTACACCGGCCGTCGCGGTAGCGGAACCCGCTGACCCGTTCCTGCCGCAACGCTTCACCGCCCCGGACACGATCCACCGACTAGTCACCCCGCTAGTGTCAACCGAGGCGACGCGCCGCACGGCGATAGCCTCTGTTTCCTCTCCGGCCTGACGGCCGGAGCATCCACGGAAGGAATCCGATGAAGCTGCGTGAGGACGAGGTACGGGTGCCGGCGTCCGGCTACGAGATCCGTTCGGTGGTCATCAGCCCGGCCGGCGACGGCCCGTGGCCCGGCGTGCTGCTGTATACCGACATCTTCCAGTTGACCGAGTCGACGCTGCGCACCGCCCGGCGCCTGGCCTCGGCCGGATTCGTCGTCTGCGCACCGGAGATCTACCCCCGCACCGAGCTGGCCGGGGTCGCCCTGGAGTTCGACGACGCGGGCAAGCAGGCCGGCCTGTCGGGTGCGGCCGCCACCACGACCGCCCAGTTCGACGAGGACCGGGTCGCGGTGCTGGACTACCTGGGGCAGCGCGCCGACGTCACCACGCTGTTCGCGACGGGCTTCTGCATCGGCGGCCACCTCGCGTTCCGGGCCGCCCTCGACCCCCGGGTCGCGGCGACGGTGTGCTTCTATCCGACCGGCCTGCACAACGGCGCGCTCGGCGCCGACAAGGCGGACTCACTGGCCCGCGCCGCCGACATCCCCGGCCGGCTGATGATCGTCTTCGGCTCCCAGGACCCGCACGTGCCCGCCGACGCGCGGCTGGAGATCCTGTCCGCCCTCTACGCCGCCGGCCTGACAGACCTCGAGCTGCACGTCTACGCGGGCGGCGAGCACGCGTTCATGCGCGACGTCGGTGCCCGGCACGACCCGATGCTCACCGACCTGGCGCTCACCGAGGCGGTCTCCTTCCTGACCAACCGGTGACGAAGGCACGGCGATGCGGGATGACCTGGGCGGAGGGTGGATGTCCTGCGGCGCGGTCCACCCACCCATCCTGGACCCGCGCGACGCGAACCGGAACGGACCCGACCAGATCAGACAGGAACGGACCCGAGTAACGCGAACAGAAGCGGCCGGCACCTCCTCCGCAGGAGATCCCGGCCGCTTCCGACCTGCTTGCTCAGGCGCCGCGCAGCGTGGCTCCCACTCGCGACGACGCCAGCGACACCGCCGCGTCCCGGGCCGCCACGGCCTCCTCGACCGTCAGCGTCCGGTCCGGCGCCCGGAACGCCAGCTTGTACGCCAGGCTCTTCAGCCCCGCGCCGACCTGCTCCGAGGCGTACACGTCGAAGAGCCGGAGCGATTCCAGCAGCGGGCCCGCGCCCTCGGCCAGCGCCGCCTCGACCTCGGCGGCCGGCACCGACTCGGCCACCACCAGCGCCACGTCGATCAGCGCCGGCGGGAACGTGGAGATCCGCACCGCCTGGGTCACCGGCGTCGCCGGGATCGCGTCCAGGTCCAGCTCCATCGCGCACGTGCGCTTCGGCAGTTCCAGAGCCGAGAGCACGCCCGGGTGCAGCTCGCCCGCGTGGCCGATGACCGTGCCGTCCACCGCGATCGCCGCGCACCGGCCCGGGTGCCACGGGGCGTATTCTGCCGCCCGTACCGTGATCCGGTCTGGGGTCATGCCCGCCGCCGACAGCGCGACGCGCGCCGCCTCGATCGCGTCCGACCAGGTCGCGGGGCGGCCCGCGCCCCACCAGCCGGCCGGTGCCGCCTCCCCGGTCAGCACCGCGGCCAGGCGCCACGGCTGCTCGGGGACGATGGCGTTCGCCGCCGTCCAGTCCTCGTCGGACGGACCGTGGTCGACGCCGAGCGCCGGCGGCGCGGTGGCCGTCAGGTGCGGCAGGAAGACCGTGCCCGCCTCGTAGAGCGCCAGGTCGCGCTCGCCCCGGCCCAGGTTGCGCTTGAGCGTGCCGACCAGCGACGCCAGCAGGGAGGTGCGCAGCAGCGGCTCCTGCTCCGACAGCGGGTTGGTCAGCCGCACCGCGCTGCGCCGCGCGTCGTCCACCGCCAGGCCGAAGGCCTCCGCCACGCCGGGCGCCACGAACGGGTACGACAGCACCTCGACGTAGCCGTTCTCGGCCAGCGCGCGGCCGACCGTGCGCCGGCGCAGCTGCGCGGGGGTGAACCCGCCGCCGCCGCGCGCCGGCGGCAGGATGCTCGGGATGGCGTCGTAGCCGCCGAGCCGGGCCACCTCCTCGACGAGGTCGACCGGCGCCACCAGGTCGGGCCGCCAGGACGGCGGGGTGACCTCGAGCGGCTCGACGCCCCGCACGGTGCAGCCGACCTGGCCGAGCAGGGTGGTCACCTGCTCGGCGTCGTACGCCACGCCGATGCGCCGGGTCGCCAGCGAGGTGTCGAGCAGCACCGGGGCCGCGGGGACGACGTGGTCGAGGTCGAGCACCCGCTCGTCCACCGTGCCACCCGCGTGCTCGGTCAGCAGCGCGACCGCCCGGTCGATGGCGACCAGCGGCAGTCGCGGGTCGACGCCGCGCTCCCAGCGCTTCGCGGCCTCGCTGAACAGCTTGTGCCGCCGGGCCGTGCGGCCGACCATCACCGGATCCCAGTGCGCGGCCTCCAGCAGCACGTCCACCGTGTCCGGCTGCACCTCGCTGGTCTCGCCGCCCATGACCGCGGCCAGCGAGATCGGCCCCGAGTCGTCGCAGATCACCATGTCCTCGGCGTCGAGCACGCGCGCGACACCGTCCAGGGTGGTCAGCTTCTCCCCCGGGTGGGCGCGGCGCACGATCAGGCCGCCGCGCAGCCTGTTCAGGTCGAACACATGCATCGGCTGGCCCAGCTCGAGCATCACGTAGTTGGTGATGTCGACGGCCAGCGAGATCGTGCGGACCCCGGCGGTGATGAGCCGGCGCTGCATCCACGCCGGCGACGGCGCGGACGGGTCGATGCCCCGGACCACGCGCGCCGCGAAGCGGTCACAGCCGATCGTGTCCTCGAGCCGGACCTCGTGGGGCACCTCGGCGGTCCCGCCTGGAGCCGGCACGGTGCCAGGGTCCGTGTACGCCGACGCGTACGCGTAGGACAGCTCGCGCGCCACGCCCCGCACGCTCATCTCGTAGCCGCGGTCCGGGGTGATCTCCAGGTCCAGGACCACGTCGTCGAGCCCGACGATCGGCCGCGCGTCCACGCCGGGCACGGCCGAGCTCGCCGGCAGCACGATGATGCCGGAGTGGTCGCCGCTGAGCCCGAGCTCGGCGGCGGAGCAGATCATGCCGTTGGAGTTGTGCCCGTACGTCTTGCGGGCGCCGATCTTGAACCCGCCGGGCAGCTCGCCGCCGGGCAGGATGACCACGACGAGGTCGCCGACCGCGAAGTTGCGCGCGCCGCAGACGATCTCCTGCGGCGCGGGGTTGCCCACGTCGACGCGGGTGAAGCGGATCGGCTTCTTGAAACCGGTCAGCTCCTCGATCTCGAGCACCCGCCCGACGACCAGCTCACCCTTGATCGTGGCTGCCTGGTCGACGATCGACTCGACCTCGATGCCCAGGTCGACCAGCTTGCGCTCCAGCTCGTCGGCGGACAGCGCCGCCGGCAGCTCCACGTACTCGCGGAGCCAGGACAGGGACAGCTTCATGATCAGACCGCCATACCGAAGTTGCGGGTGAACCGGACGTCACCCTCCACCATGTCGTGCATGTCGCTGACCCCGTTCCGGAACATCAGCGTGCGCTCGACACCCATGCCGAATGCGAAACCCGAATACCGCTCGGGGTCGATGCCGCTGGCGGTCAGCACCCGCGGGTTGACCATGCCGCAGCCACCCCACTCGACCCAGCGCGGGCCGTCGCGGTGCTGCGCGAACCAGACGTCGAACTCCGCGGACGGCTCGGTGAACGGGAAGTAGTGCGGGCGCCAGCGGGTCCGCGCGTCGGGCCCGAACATCGCCCTGGCGAAGTGGTCAAGGGTGCCCTTGAGGTGGGCCATCGTGATGCCCTCGTCGACGACGAGGCCCTCGATCTGGTGGAACACCGGGCTGTGCGTCGCGTCCAGGTCGTCGGTGCGGTAGACCCGGCCCGGGCAGACGACGTAGATCGGCGGCTGCTGGGTCAGCATGGTGCGCACCTGACCGGGCGAGGTGTGCGTGCGCATGACCAGGCCGGGCAGGTCCACGTAGAACGTGTCCATGAGCCCGCGCGCCGGGTGGTCCGGCCCGATGTTGAGCGCGTCGAAATTCGCCCACTCGAGCTCCAGCTCGGGGCCGTCGACGACCGAATAGCCCATGCCGACGAACAGGTCGCCCATGTGCTCCATCAGCGTGGTCAGCGGATGCCGGGCGCCACGCGGGGCACGGTCCCACGGCAGGGAGACGTCGACGCGCTCCTCGACCAGGACCCGGGCGGCCCGCTCCAGCTCCAGCTCGGCCAGCCGCGCGTCGAAGGCGCCCTGCACGGACTGCCGGGCGATGTTGACCCGCTTGCCGGCCTCCGACTTGGCGTGCGGCGGCAGCGAACCGATCTCGCGCCGGGCCAGCGAAATGGGCGAGCGGTCGCCGAGATGGACGGACTTGAGCGCACCGAGCGCGTCGAGGTCGCTCGCGCCGGCGAACGCCTTCTCGGCGTCGGCGACGGCGGCCTCAAGAGCCTCGGGGGCGAGCAGGACAGCCTGCTTCGGATCGTACGGATCGTTGCGGTAAGACATGGTCGGGCGAACTCCCTCACACCGGATGAGCCATCGGGCAGTGTACGGAGGCGCGGCTGAGCCGCAGCCCGCCGGTCAGCGGGAGTCGCGCAGGAGTGTCAGACCCGGCGCCCGCGACCAGCGGGCTGGGTAAACATCATCGGGTGCACTCGGCGCATGGTGGCAGCATACCGCGAAGGACAACCTCGAATTCCCGGTCCCGGTCCGTCGTGGCCGCGCCCGGATCAAATTCCGGTCGTACGTGGTTGCATGGCGCCGACCGTCGCTCCCGCCGAGGTCGGGCGAGGGCGGCCTCGATCATCTCGTCTGGACTCACCGGCCGAACCTACGGCTGACCGCGCGCCGGCTCAACTCCGAGTTCCGCCCCGGCGGAGGACTACAGCGCTGACCGCTCAGCGCTGAGCGCGGGCGGATGCGTAGAGGCACACCGCCGCCGCGGCGGCGAGGTTGAGGCTTTCCGCGGCGCCGTAGATCGGCACTCGGACACGCTTGTCCGCCGCCTTGAGCAGGTCTTCCGGCAGGCCGTGCGCCTCCGAGCCGAACAGCCAGGCCGTCGGCCCGGTCAGCGAGCCGTCGTCGAGCAGTTCGTCGAGGTCGACGTCGCCGTAGCCGGTCGTGGCGAGGACCCGCAGTCCGAAGTCGCGCAGTTCGTCGACCACCCGCAGCGGGGAGCGGACCACGTCGACGTTGAAGAGGCTGCCGGCGGACGCCCGGACGCACTTGCCGTTGTAGGGGTCGACCGCGTCGCCCGCGAAGATCACCGCACCGGCGCCGGCCGCGTCGGCGGTGCGCAGCACCGTTCCCGCGTTGCCCGGGTCGCGGATCTCGGCGGCCACCGCCACCAGGCGCGGCCCCTTGGCGAGGGCCTCGGCCAGCGGCACGTGCACCTGCTCGCACACCGCCACCAGGCCCTGCGGCTGGACCGTCTCGGCCAGCGCCGCGATGCCGTCCTCGGTCACCGGGGACACCACGGGAGCCTGGGCGGCCAGGTCGGCGTGCCGCGACAGGGCCGCGTCCGTACCGAACAGCTCCAGGACGACCCCCGCGACCAGGGCGGATCGCACCGCCTGCGGGCCTTCCGCCAGGAAGCGGCCGGTCTGATCGCGGTCGCGGCGGCGCTGCAGGCGCCGGGCCGCGACAATCCGGGGGGTACGGGGTGAGAAGGTCACGTGTCCTCCGGGGTCGGAACAGCATCGGGGCGTCCCCCGGTGACCGGAAGACGCCCCGAAAAAGTGCTACGGATCAGGCAGCCTGGGCGGCGGCGCCGCCGGTGCCCTCGGCCGCCACGGCGGCCCGCGCGATCTCGACGATCGCCGCGAACGAGGCGGCGTCGTTGACGGCCATGTCGGCCAGGATCTTGCGGTCCACCTCGACGCCGGCCAGGCGCAGGCCCTGGATCAGGCGGTTGTAGGTCATGCCGTTGGCCCGCGCGCCCGCGTTGATGCGCGTGATCCACAGCTGGCGGAAGTCGCCCTTGCGGTCACGGCGGTCGCGGTACGCGTACTGCATCGAGTGCAGCACCTGCTCCTTGGCCTTGCGGTACAGCCGCGAGCGCTGTCCGCGGTAGCCGCTGGCGGTCTCCAGCAGCGTACGGCGCTTCTTCTGGGCGTTCACTGCCCGCTTGACGCGTGCCATTTCAGTACTCCTAACAGAGGAACGTGTGTGGCGCGCGCGTCAGCGGCCCAGCATCTTCTTGACTCGCTTGGTGTCGGCCTTGGCCACCGTGACCGTACCGGTCATCCGGCGGGTGACGTGCGAGGACTTGCCCTCGAGCAGGTGGCGCTTGCCGGCCAGCTCACGCACGATCTTGCCCTTACCGGTGACCTTCACCCGCTTGCCCATGCCGGTGTGGCTCTTCATCTTCGGCACTCGGAACGCCTCTTTCTGATAACTACTCTGCGGTTACGGCGCTGGTGTCGGCAGCAGCCTCGGCCGGTGGTGCCTCGGCCTCATCGCCTTCGCGCGGCTCCCGTGGCGGGCGCGCGTTGGCCGCGATGACGGCTGCCGCGGCGGCCTTGGTGGCCCGGTGCGGAGCCAGCACCATGATCATGTTTCGGCCGTCCTGCTTCGGACTGGCCTCGACGAAACCCAGCTCCGAGATCTCCTCGCTGAGCCTGCGCAGGAGCCGGAAACCCAGCTCGGGGCGGCTCTGCTCACGACCACGGAACATGATCGTGACCTTGACCTTGTCACCCGCCTTGAGGAACCGGACGACGTGACCCTTCTTGGTCTCGTAGTCGTGCGGGTCGATCTTCGGGCGGAGCTTCATTTCCTTGATGACGGTCTGCTGCTGGTTGCGCCGGGCTTCGCGCGCCTTGAGTGCACTCTCGTACTTGAACTTGCCGAAGTCCATGAGCTTGCACACCGGCGGGCGCGCCATCGGTGCCACCTCGACCAGATCCAGATCAACGTCCGCGGCCAGCTGCAGGGCGCGCTCCAGCGGGACGATGCCCACCTGCTCACCCTCGGGGCCGACGAGTCGGACTTCCCTCGACCGGATCTGCTCGTTAATGCGTGGTTCGACGCTGATGGGGCCTCCTCAGAACGATCTAGTGGATGTCCTTCCCCCTCGGTCTTGCGCCGCGGGGAAAGCGCACTGCCAATGTCGGTCGGCCCTCGCGCCCACTGGTGCAGGGCGCCGAGGAAAGCAGAAGGCCCCGGCACGAATGCCAGGGCCCGCTCGACCGGTCATCGGCGTCCATGAGGACGCACACCGACCCCGGGATATTCCCGGGGCGGTTGACCGGACCCAGCCACTTCTCCAGTGACTGGGTGGGAACCGGCGGGCTCCTCTTTCGCGCCCCTCAAGGCACAGGGGCGTGGTCGACTACCGGACGAGTCTACCAGCTCAGGAACCGGCTGCCGTATGGAGGGCGCGAAGTGCACGAACACCCTCCACGGCGTACTCCTTGTCGGCCGCTTGCAGCGCGTGCACCGACACGGTCTCGTCGTCGTGCAGCTCCAGGGTCGCCCACGGCGAGTTGCGGTCGAAGCGCACCGCCCGCACCGCCGTCCAGGGCAGGTCGTAGCCGCCGATCACGTTGCGGACCCGGACGCCGTCGGCGTCGGCCGTCGCGCGCGGGCGGGTGAACGCCAGGATGCCCAGCCCGATCAGGATGCCGAGGCCGATCATCGCGGTCTGGTCGCCGCGCTGATATTCGCCCATGTTCTCGCCGGTCGAGCCGTGCAGGCCGAAGCTGAGCGCGGTGAACAGGATGACCACGGCGGCGGCCGAGAAGCCGGCCACCCAGCGGATGCGCCGGGGCCGGAACACGACGGGCGCTTCTGTGGAACTCACGTCCACCACTGTGCCCCCGATCCGACCACCCCGCCACCGCCCTTGACCGGACTGAAGACCTCCCATCTGGCCCGTCACAGTCGGCAGTTGGAGATGTCGGTGACCAGGATGGCTCGCGCGCCGAGCTCGTAGAGCTCGTCCATGATCCGGTGCACGTCGGTGCGCCGGACCATCGCCTGCACGGCGACCCAGCCCTCACGGTGCAGCGGCGACACGGTCGGCGACTCGATGCCCGGAGTCAGCGCGGTGGCGTTCTCCAGCAGGTCGGCGCGGACGTCGTAGGCCAGCATCACGAAGCTGCGGGCCACCAGCACGCCCTGCAGCCGCCGGACGAGCTGGGCCGCCGGGCCGGATTCCCCGGCTGGACGGCGGCCGATCAAGATCGCGGAGCTGCGCAGGATCGGCTCGCCGAGGGTGACCAGGCCGGCCTGGCGCAGCGTCGTGCCGGTCTCGACCACGTCGGCGATCAGGTCGGCGACGCCGAGCCGGACCGCGTTCTCGACCGCGCCGTCCAGGCGGACCACCTCGGCCTTGAGCTCGTGCTCGTCCAGATACCGCTGGACGACACCCGGGTACGCCGTGGCGATGCGCCGGCCGCCGATCTCGTCGGCGGAGGCCAGCGCGCCGGCCGGGGCGGCCCAGCGGAACGTGGCCCCGCCGAAGCTCAGGTCCAGCACCTCGGTGGCGGGCACGCCGGAGTCGACGAGCAGGTCCCGGCCGGTGATACCGAGATCCAGGTCACCCGAGCCCACGTACGTGGCGATGTCGCGGGGACGCAGGTAGAAGAACTCGACATTGTTGGCCTCGTCACGGCAGACGAGGTCCTTGAGGTCGGTGCGCTGGCGGTAGCCGGCGTCGCGCAGCATCTGGGCGGCCGGAGCGGACAGGGTCCCTTTGTTCGGAATGGCGATGCGCAGCATCGACGTGCTCCTTCGATCGGTTTCGATTGAGGCGGAGGGCACGTCAGAGATGTCGGTACACGTCCTTGAGCTCGAGCCCGGTGGCGATCATCAGGACTTGTGCCTGGTAGAGCAGCTGAGAGATCTCCTCGGCGGCCCGCTCCGGCCCCTCGTGCTCGGCGGCCATCCAGGACTCGGCCGCCTCTTCGACGACCTTCTTCCCGATGAAGTGCACGCCCCGGTCCAGCGCCGCGACAGTGGAGGAACCCGGGGTCCGCTCCACCGCCTTCGCCTGCAACTCGGCGAACAACTCTTCGAACGTCTTCACGGGAGACGATTGTGGCAGCTCATCACGGGATGGCGACGGACGACCCCACCGGTTGGGACGTGGCTTAGGCTCGCGGGCATGGTCAGCAGAAACACCCTCGCCGCGCTGAGCAGCGCGGCCGTACTCCTCACCGCCATCGCCGGCTGCGCCCCGGCCGATGAGAACAGCCCCTCGGCCGGCGGGTCGGCCTCCGCCACCGGTCTCGCCTGCGCGCCCGGCGGGCTCGACACCCAGGCCCCCGGCAAGCTCACGATCGGCACCGACAACCCGGCGTACGAGCCGTGGTTCAGCGACAACAAGCCCGCCAACGGCAAGGGCTTCGAGTCGGCGGTCGCATACCAGGTCGCCGAGCGCCTCGGGTATCCGGCGGCGAACGTGGTCTGGACGAACGTGACGTTCAACAACGCCATCGCGCCCGGCCCGAAGACGTTCGACTTCGACATCAACCAGTTCTCGATCACGCCCGAGCGGCGCAAGGCCGTCGACTTCTCCTCGCCGTACTACCTGGTCCGGCAGACGGTCATCAGCACCAAGGGCTCGAAGATCGCCGGCGCCAAGACGATCGCCGAGTTCAAGGGCGCCAAGCTCGGTGCGCAGGTCGGCACCACCAGCTACCAGGCGATCACCGAGCTCATCAAGCCGGACGCCAAGGCCCTGGTCTTCAACAACAACGACGACGCCAAGGCCGCCCTGGAGAACGGGCAGGTCGACGGCATCGTGGTGGACCTGCCGACCGCCTTCTACATGACCGCGGCCGAGCTGGAGAACGGCGTGATCGTCGGCCAGCTGCCGCAGGTCGGCGTGCCGGAACAGTTCGGCCTGGTGCTCGACCTCGACTCCCCGCTGACCGGCTGCGTCTCCCAGGCCGTCGACCAGCTGCGCCAGGACGGCACCCTCGCGGTGCTGGCGAAGCAGTGGCTGGCCAGCACGGGCGGGGCCCCCGAGCTCTCGTGAGCATCGAGCTACATCCGACCTCCGAGATCCAGCGCGGGCGGATCGCCTACCGGCGACGGCAGACGATCCGGTCCGTGCTGCTCGCGGCGCTGTCCACCGCCGTCGTCGGCGCGCTGCTCGCGTTCGCGGTCACCGGCGCGCCCGGCTGGGACAGGGTCAAGCAGTCGTTCTTCAGCCCCGAGGTGGCCTGGCGCTACCTGCCGGAGATCCTCGACGGCCTCTGGCTCAACGTCCGGCTGCTGGTCGTCTGCGCGACGCTGGCGCTCGCGCTCGGGCTGCTGATCGCCACCCTGCGCACGCTGCGCGGGCCGGTCTTCTTCCCGGTACGGGCGCTGGCGACCGGATACACCTACACGTTCCGTGGCCTGCCGCTGATCATCGTCATCTACCTGATGGCCTTCGGCATCCCGGGCCTGCGGTTGCAGGGCACCCCGGGGGTGCTGGTGCTGGGCGGGGCCGCGCTGGTCGTGACGTACGGCGCGTACCTGGCCGAGGTGTTCCGGGCCGGCATCGAATCCGTGCATCCCAGCCAGCTCGCCGCGGCCCGGTCGCTCGGGCTGACCTACCGGCAGACGATGCGGCACGTGGTGCTGCCGCAGGCGATCCGCCGGGTGGCGCCGCCGCTGCTCAACGACACGGTGGCGCTGCAGAAGGACGTGGGGCTGGTCTCGCTGGCCGGCCCGATCGACGCCGTACGCGCCGCCCAGATCGGCGTCGCGCAGGATGCCAACTACACGCCGTACATCGTGGCGGGCGTGCTGTTCGTGCTGCTCGCGCTGCCGCTGATCGGCGTCACCGACTGGGTCACGCTGCGCGCGGCCCGCCGTCAGTCTGCGGGGTCCTGACCGTGCTGTTGTCCTGCGAGAACGTCCGCAAGACGTTCGGCGCCAACGTGGTGCTCGACGACCTGTCGCTGGAGGTGGACGAGCATCAGGTGGTGGCGCTGATCGGCGCCTCCGGCTCGGGCAAGTCCACGCTGCTGCGCTGCGTCAACCTGCTCACCGGCATCGACGACGGCACCATCCGGCTCGACGGCGAGGACATCACCGACCCGCGGGTGGACCCGGACGTGGTGCGGCAGCGGATCGGCATGGTGTTCCAGTCGTACAACCTGTTTCCGCACATGACGGTGCTGCGCAACATCACGCTGGCCCCCGAACGGGTGCACAAGCGGGCGGCCGCCGAGATCAAGGACCAGGCGCTGGAGTGGCTGGGCCGGGTCGGGCTGGCCGACAAGGCGGACAGCTACCCGGACCGGCTCTCCGGCGGCCAGCAGCAGCGCGTCGCCATCGTCCGGGCCCTGGTCAACAGCCCCCGGCTGCTGCTGCTCGACGAGGTCACCTCGGCGCTGGACCCGGAACTGGTCGGCGAGGTGCTGACCATGATCCGCGGCCTGAAGGACGAGGGCATGACCATGGTGCTGGCCACCCACGAGATGGGCTTCGCCCGGCAGGTGGCCGACCGGGTGGTCTTCCTGGACGGCGGCCGGGTGCTGGAGGCCGGGCCGCCCGAGCAGGTGCTCGGCGCCCCCACCGAGCCACGCACCAGGCAGTTCCTGGCCCGCATCATCGAGGCGGGCCGGCTCTGACCGTGCCGCCCGGCGCCCCGTAGGCGCACGCCCCAGGTCACCAATCGCGCCAGTTGTCGCACATGTCGTTGGCCGCGGTCGGCGGGATGCCGGCGCGCCCGGCGAGGTCCACGAAGGCCTCGCAGGCCTCCTCGCGCCGCAAGGTGTCGATCATCTCGTGCTTCGCGTCGATCGCGTTCAGCCGGGTGATCATGGTGTGCAGGACGCCGATCGCCTGCTCCCGTCGCTCCGGGCCGCCGACCGGCAGCTCGGCGATCGCCCGCAGCGCGTCCGCATAGGCCTCGCAGGCGGCCGCTCCCCCGCGGGCGTCGTCGTCGACCCAGTCGCGCAGCGGATTGTCGAGGTTGGCGGCCAGCCAGATGTCGGTCTTGGCACCGCGCACCACCAGCCTCGTGCCGGTCCTCCGATACCGGCTACGGAGCCCGGTGGCCACCGACCGCCGGACCCCGTCGATCTCCAGCCGGGTGAGTGCCGGGAGGTCCGGTAGCGTGCCGACCCCCAGCGCGTAGGCGTCGTTGATCGTGAGAACGGTCAGCCGGCCGTGCCCGGCGAGCGTGTCGGCGCCGACCAGCCGGCCCGGTGGCTTCCGGAAGTGGACTGTCAGCTGCTCCAGCTCCGCCAAGGGCGCCAGGGACGCGACCGAGGCGGTGCCCGCGGCGAGCACCCGGACCTCCCGGACGGCCTCCAGCCCGTCGGGGATCAGCGGCACGGGCTCGGCATCGGTCACGGCCAACCGCAACGACAGCCACCGTCCGGCCGCGTCCGCGGCCACCGTGCACGAGCCCGGTCCAGGCGTCCCCGGCTCCAGGCCGAGGCCGTCGTATCCGGCAGGCCTCCCCGACTCCAAGCCGACACCCTCACATCCGGCAGGCCTCCCCGACTCCAAGCCGACACCCTCACATCCGGCGGGTGTCCCTGGCTCCAGGCCGAGGCCGTCGCATCCGGGCGGCAGGCGCAGCTGGACCGGCAGGCGGCCGCGGATCGTCAGGTCGGTCAGGCCGGTGCCGCTCAGGTCGACGCTGCCCGGCGGATCGGTCCAGGTCAGCCGGGTGATGATGGGACGAGCGGCCAGCGCCGCGGTGAGCCCGCGATCAGCACCGCGCCACGTCACCGCAGTGCACCGGGCCAGTCGGTCGAGGGCGGACCAGCCCGGGTCGCCGGTCGCCGGCAGCGGGATCGTGCCGTCGCTGAGATCGAGCGCCGTGGTGCGGCGGGGGTCCAGGGTGACCGTCCCGGCGCCGAAGTCGAGATCGACATGGCTCGGACCGCTGAGCACCGCCCGGTATGCGGCACGCACCGCGGGGTCCAGCCGGTCCCACCGGCGCTGCCCGATCACGTCACGGGCGAGCACCGCCCAGGACGAGTATGAATTCGGCCTCTCCCGGACCGGGCCCGGCACCGGCACGCGGCCGATCCAGTCGAACGACGGCGGCACCTCCTCGGTGGCCCGGACGGTGTGGTGCGCCCTGCGGCCGGTGAAGAGGTGGTGATCCAGCCGGAGCGGCTGTGCCTGCGCCAACTCGGCGACCGTTGGCGGGTGGGCCGATTGCCAGTCGAGCGCACACACGCTCACCCGACCGTCGTCGGCCGACGTCACGAGGCAGGCGGCGGAAGAGCCGTCCGGCAGGGGCAGCACGGCGACGTCGCCGGCGGAAAGGGCGCGCGCGTCCATGAAGCGAAGGTATCGACAGGGTATGACGGCGCCCGCCGGACCGAAGCGGGAAGCGGTTACGGTGGGCCGCCGATGATCATCCGAGGACGGGACACCGATGCAGCTCACCGATCCGCCGTTCGGCGTCACCGATTGGGCGGACGTCGCCGCCACCGAGCATCCCGGGGTGACCGGCACCGCGACCTGGCGCACCCGGGGCTTCGGGGAGCTGCGGGTGCGGATGGTCGACTACAGCCCCGGCTACCTGGCCGACCACTGGTGCACCAAGGGGCACGTGCTGCTCTGCCTGGACGGCGAGCTGGACACCGAGCTGGCCGACGGCCGCCGCTTCCGGCTCACCCCCGGCCAGAGTTACCAGGTGGCCGACGACGCCGAGCCGCACCGGTCGTCCACCCGGACCGGCGCGCGGCTGTTCATCGTCGACTAACTGACCGCGACGGCCCGGACCGGTCGCAGTGCGCCGGCGGCCACGGCGACCAGCAGCGCCAGCAGCACCGGGATGACCAGCGCCGCCGGCAGACCGACCGCCTCGGCCGCGCCGCCGATCAGCACCGGTCCGGCGAAGAAGCCGAGCCAGCCGATGCTCGCGACCCGCGCGATGGCCTGGGCGGGCCGTCCCGGGTTGCGGTGACCGGCGGCCGAGAACACCTGCGGGGCGACGCAGGACAGCCCGGCGCCGAGGCAGCCGAAGCCGATCACGCCCGCCACGGGATGCGACACCAGCAGCGCCGTGCCGAGCCCACCGGCGGCGAGCAGGCCGCAGCCGCGGACCAGCCGCACGGCGCCGAAGCGGGCGGCCAGCCGGTCGCCGGTCAGCCGGCCGGCCGTCATCGCGATGAAGAACGCCGCGAACGCCGCAGCCGCGAAGCCCTCCGTGCTGAGCAGGTTGTCCCGCAGATAGACGGTGCTCCAGTCGGCCGCCGCCCCCTCGCCGACGAGGGCGCACAGGGCGAGGGTGCCGAGCAGGAGCACCCCGGACACGCCCGGCCCGACCCGTATCGGTCGCACCGCCGCTCGTGGCCGCCGGCCCGTCCGGCGCCGGCACCGCTCCGGACCAGCGGCGCGACCACCAGGCGAGCGCGGCTCCCAGCGCGGCCACCATGGCGAAGGTGCCCAGCGGGCCGGCACCCGCCGCCGCGGCCAGGCCGCCGAGAACCGCGCCGAGAAACCCGCCGATGCTGTAGACCGCATGGAACGACGACATGATCGGCCGCTCGGCCGCGTGCTCGATCTCCACCCCGCGGGCGTTCATCGCGATGTTCAGGATCCCGTGGACCACGCCGAAGACGAACAGGGCCGCCGTCAGCGCCGCCAGCGATCCGGCCAAGGCGACCGGCAGCAGGAAAAAACCGTCGACCAGCGCCGCCGGGATCATGATCCGCCGGCTGCCGTACCGGTCGACCAGCCGGCCGGAGAGCTGCATGCCAGTCACCGCGCCGAGGGCGAGCCCGACCAGGGCGATGCTGAGCCGCCCGTCGCTGAGGCCCAGCTGCTCCTTCACCGCCGGGATGCGCGCCGTCCAGGTGCCGATGAGCGCGCCGTAGAGGAGGAAGAGCAACCCGGCCGCGATCCGGGCACGGCGCAACGAGTCGGGCAACGCTTCCCCCTGACGGCCGAGCCTGAGGGATCCAAGCTAACCGATCATCGACGGAGCGTCAGCCCGGTCGTCCCTCAGCTCTTGCCGAGGTCGCGGATGGCGATGACCGCGTCCAGCACCGCGACCGTGGCCTGCCAGCCCTTGTCCTCGATCGAGTCCTCCAGGCCGGCCCGGTCCTTGGCCTGGCCGAGGCTCTCCACGGTCAGCACGCCGTGCGCGACCGGGGTCTGCTCGTCGAGCGACACCCGGGTCAGCCCGGCCGTCACCGCGTCGTTGACGTAGTTGAAGTGCGCGGTCTCGCCGCGGATCACCACCCCCAGCGCCACCACCGCGTCGCAGCGCTTGGCCAGCGCCTGCGCGACGATGGGCAGCTCGACCGAGCCGGCCACCCGGGCCACGATCACGTCGTCCACGCCGCACGCCTTGGCCGCCGCCTGCGCCCGCTCGACCATGTGGTCGACCAGGTCGGCGTGCCAGCGTGAGCCGACGATGCCGAGCTTGAGCCCGGCGGCGTCGACGGTGCCCAGGTGCGGATCCCCGAAACCGGCCATGTTGCCCCCTCTTTGCCTCAGTTAACTACCGGTCGCCATGGCGGCGCCGGGGTTTAGCCCAGCGCCTCGAAGAGGTGGCCCATCCTGTCCCGCTTGGTCCGCAGATACCGCACGTTCTCCGGGTGCGGCCGCACGGGCAACTCCTCGCGCCCGCTGATGGTCAGGCCGTAGCCCTCCAGCCCGGCGCGCTTGGCGGGATTGTTGGTCAGCAGCCGCATCGAACGCACGCCCAGGTCGTAGAGGATCTGCGCGCCGGTGCCGTAGTCGCGGGCGTCGGCGGGCAGGCCCAGCTCCAGATTCGCGTCCACGGTGTCGAGACCTCGGTCCTGCAACTGGTATGCCTGCAGCTTGTGCAGCAGGCCGATGCCGCGCCCCTCGTGCCCACGCATGTAGAGCACGACCCCGCGCCCGGCCTCGGCGACCCGGTCGAGGGCGGCGTCCAGCTGCGGCCCGCAGTCGCAGCGCACCGAGCCGAAGACATCCCCGGTCAGGCACTCGGAGTGCACCCGGACCAGCACGTCCTCGCCGTCGCCGAGCTCGCCGAAGACCAGCGCGACGTGCTCGGCCCCGGCCACGTCGGTGCGGTAGCCCACGGCGGTGAAGTCGCCGTGCTCGGTCGGCAGCCGGGTCTCGACGACCCGCTCGATCTGGCTCTCGTGCCGGCGCCGGTAGGCGATGAGGTCGGCGATGCTGATCAGCGCCAGGTCGTGCTCGGCCGCGAACTTCTCCAGGTCGGGCATCCGCATCATGGTGCCGTCGTCGTTGATCATCTCGCAGAGCACGCCGGCGGGGCGCAGGCCGGCGAGCACGGCCAGGTCGATCGCGGCCTCGGTGTGGCCCGGCCGGCGCAGCACGCCGCCGGCCTTGGCCCGCAGCGGCACGACGTGGCCGGGCCGGGACAGGTCGGTGGGCTGGGTCTCGGCGGAGCCCAGCAGCCGGATGGTGTGCGCGCGGTCGGCGGCCGAGATGCCGGTGCCGATGCCCTCCCGGGCGTCGACGGTCACCGCGTACGCGGTCCCGCGCCGGTCCTGGTTGGTGTGGAACATCGGTGGCAGGTCGAGCCGGTCGGCCTCGGCCTCGGTCAGCGGGACGCAGATGTAGCCGGAGGTGTAGCGGACCATGAACGCGAGCAACTCCGGCGTGGCGAGCTCGGCCGCGAAGATCAGGTCGCCCTCGTTCTCGCGGTCCTCGTCGTCCACCACGATCACCGGACGCCCGGCCGCGATGTCCTTGATCGCCCGCTCGATGTCGGTAGTCATGACCTCTCCCCCAGCATCTTCTCGACGTACTTGGCGATGACGTCGACCTCGAGGTTGACCGGGTCGCCGACGGACTTGGCGCCCAGGACCGTGAGCTTGAGCGTCGTCGGGATCAGGCCGACGTCGAAGGTGTCGGCGGTGACGGCCATGACGGTGAGCGAGACCCCGTCCACGGTGATCGAGCCCTTCTCGACCACGTAGCGGGACAGCTCCGGCGGGAGCGAGAAGCGCAGCACCTCCCACTCGTCGGCCGGCTCGCGGGCGACGACCCGGCCGACGCCGTCGACGTGGCCCTGCACGAGGTGCCCGCCGAGCCGGGAGCCGACCGTCGCGGCCCGTTCCAGGTTGACCTGGCTGCCCGGCGCCAGCACGCCGAGCGACGAGCGCCGCAGGCTCTCGCCCATCACGTCGGCGGTGAAGACGCCGTCGACGTTGTCGATGACGGTCAGGCAGACGCCGTTGACCGAGATCGAGTCGCCGTGCCGCGCGTCGGTGGTGACGACGGGCCCGCGCACGGCGATGACCGCCGAGTCGCCCCCGGCGTCGGTGAGATACACGACCTCACCCAGTTCCTCGACGATTCCCGTGAACATCAGGCCTCCTTGGCTCGGAGCGACGCGGTGAAACGCAGGTCGGGTCCGACCCGCGCGATGTCGGTGAGATCCAGCTCGATGGCCTCGGCGATGGTGGTGACGCCCGCGCCGACCAGGGAAGGCTGGCCGGCGCCGAGCATCTTCGGCGCGATGTAGCCGACGACCTTGTCGATCAGGCCCGCCGCGAGGAAGCCGCCGGCCAGGGTGGGACCGCCCTCCAGGAGCACGGCCCGCACGCCGCGGGCGTACAACTCGCCGAGCAGAGCGGTCAGGTCGACGTGGCCGTCGGGGCCGGCCCCGACCTCGGCCGCCGTCGCGATCCAGGTGGGTGCGGCCTGGTCGCGGATGCGGGCGGTGGCGGGGGTACGCCCGGAGGAGTCCACCACGACCCGCCAGGGCTGCTTGATCGCGAGGCTGCCGTCACGCAGGTCACGGACGGTGAGCTGGGGGTCGTCGGCGATGATCGTGCCGACCCCGGCGACGATCGCGTCGACCGTGCTGCGCAGCTTGTGCACGTCGCTGCGGGAGGGCGCGGAGGTGATCCACTGGCTGGTGCCGTCCGCGGCGGCGGAACGCCCGTCCAGGGTGGCCGCGTACTTCCAGGTCACGTACGGCCGGCTGCGGCGCACGGCGGTCAGCCAGGCGACGTTGCCGTCCTCGGCCTCGGCCCGGCCTGTGCCGGTCTCGATCCGCACCCCGGCGTCGCGCAGCGTCGCCGCTCCCCCGGCCGCGACCGGCGTCGGGTCGTCGACGGCGATGACCACCCGGACGATGCCGGCGTTGATCAGCGCCTGGGCGCAGGGGCCGGTGCGGCCGGTGTGGTTGCAGGGCTCCAGGGTGACCACGGCGGTGCCGCCGCGGGCGCGCTCGCCGGCCTGGGCCAGGGCGACGATCTCGGCGTGCGGCCCGCCCGCGTACGCGTGGAAGCCCTCGCCGACGACCTCGCCCGCCGCGCTGAGCAGCACGCAGCCGACCACCGGGTTGGGGCTGGTGGTGCCGAGCCCCCGGGCGGCGAGCGCGATCGCGCGGCCCATCGCCTCGTCGTCGGTGACCATCTGCGTTCCCTCTTTCGGCGCGGTGCGGTCACGCGCTGAAAGAAGAGGGAGAAAAGGGTGCGCAACAGGACATGAGGGGACGCTTCGCGCCGCCCTGGAAAGAGCACGCCGCAACGAGCCCTCATCCTGCTCCGCGCGCTGTCTCCCATCCGGACTGTCTGAACGATCGGCACGAATGCCGTCCGCTCAACCGTCGGCTCTGGAGTCTCACCAGATCCACCGTCCGCCTTGGTGAGGCGTCCGGGTCGCGGGCTCAGCCCTGCCGGAGCAGGGCATTACCGCCGGTTCGGAATTTCACCGAATCCCGCCAGCGCGTGGTGGGTCACCCATGAGTCTTGCACGCGAATCGCGGGTTGCCACCTACCTGGCGATCCACATCACAGACCCACGCCGGACGACGGGTCCTCCGGGTCCTCCGAATCCGCGCGGCGGCGGTCGATCGCCACGAACGAGCCCGGCTGGCTCTTGGCGACCTTCTTCATCTCCGAGGCCACGGCGACCACCACCCGGGCGTCCTCGAAGCGGCGGCCCTCGGCGGTGGCCTGCGCGACCCCGATCGAGAGCGTCACCAGGGCGGCGCGCTGCTTGTTTCCGCGCCGGTCGGGCACCTCGATGTAGCCGCGCTGCGCGTCCTCGGGGTCGTAGAGCTGGTCGGCAACGGACTCGAAGTCGGTCACCGTGCGCTTGGTCAGCGGCAGGACCTGCTCGGGCATGCAGATGAAGACGAAGTCGTCGCCGCCGATGTGGCCCAGGAAGACCGGCGGGCGCCCGGTGGAGGCGACCGCGCGGTGCAGGCTGCCGGCCAGGGCGGTGATGAACTCGTCGCCGCGGTCGAAGCCGTACACGTCGTTGACGCTCTTGAACCGGTCGATGTCGATGTAGCCGACCGCGAAGTCCTTGCCGGTCTTCATCCGGTCCACGATCTCGCGGCGCACCCGGGCGTTGCCGGGCAGCCCGGTCAGCGGGGAGACCTCGCGGAACTCCTTGTTGCGCCGCAGCGTCGAGGAGACCCGGGCGATCAGCTCCGCGGTGTCGAACGGCTTGACCAGGTAGTCGTCGACGCCGGCGGTGAGGCCGACCACCTTGTCGACGGTCATCCCCTTGGCGGTCAGCATGATCACCGGCAGCGCCGAGGTGAGCGGCTCGGCGCGCAGCCGGCGGGTCAGCTCGACGCCGTTCATGTTCGGCATCATCCAGTCGACCACCGCCAGGTCGGGGCGGCGGCTCTCCATCACCTCGAGGGCGTGCTGGCCGTCGCGGGCCCGCATCACCTCGAAGCCGTGCACCTTGAGGTTGAACGCCACGAAGCTGGCGATGTCCTCGTCGTCGTCGACCACCAGGATGAGGTCGGGCCGGTCCTCCGGCTCGGCGGCGGTGGATTCCACCTTGCCGCGCACCACTCCGGCGCTGCTCATGCGTGCACCGTCGAGCGTTGCGCCAGGGCGCGCAGCCTGCGGCAGGCCTCGGCGGGGTCCTCGGCGCCGTACACCGCGGTGCCCGCGACGAACGCGTCGGCACCCGCCGCGGCGGCCTGCTCGATGGTGTCGTCCGCGATGCCGCCGTCGACCTCCAGGCGTACCTCAAGGTTTTTGGCCTTGATCCGGCGGCGCACGTCGCGCACCTTCTCCAGCATCTCGGGCATGAACTTCTGCCCGCCGAAACCCGCCTTGATGGTCATGATCAGCACCGTGTCCACATAGGGCAGGAGCTCCAGGTACGGCTCGACCGGCGTGTCCCGGTCGATGGCCAGGCCGGCCTTGGCGCCCGCCGCCCGCAGCGTCTTGGCCAGGGCCACCGGGTTTTCGCAGGCCTCCGCGTGGAAGGTCACGTTGTAGGCACCCGCCTCGGCATATCCGGGCGCCCAGCGCTCCGGATCCGTGATCATCAGATGCACGTCGAACGGGATGGCGGTCGCCTTGCGCAGGCTCTGCACGACCGGCAGTCCGATGGTCAGATTCGGGACGAAATGGTTGTCCATGACGTCCACGTGCACCCAGTCCGCGGCTCCCTCGATGTCGTGCACGGCGGCGGCGAGGTGCGCGAAGTCCGCGGCCAGGATGCTGGGGGCGATGATCGGCGATGACTCCACCGCTGAAGTGTATGGCCTGTTTGCCCCCGCCCGGGATACTCATGAAGCGCGGCGTTCAGTCCTGTCAAGGGCGGCGGCGGGGTGGTCGGACGGGCCTCGTCCGGTCGAGGGCGGCGGCAGGGTGGTCTTACGGGTCCGGGGGGCTGAGATGCGGGGCACGGCGGTTCTGCTGGCGGTGCTGCTCGCCGCCGGCTGCTCCGGTGCGCCGCCGTCCGGCACCGACGGCGACCTGATCGACGATTGGGCGCTGCCCTCGTCACCCGCGCCGTTCCGGCCCGTCGCCGGCCAGTGCCACGAGGCGCTGACGGCGATCGCGCCGCTGGCCGACTACCGGCCCGTGGAGTGCGCTGAGCTGCACGTCTCCGAGACATACCACGTCGGCACCGCGGCCGACGCCGACGTGGTGCCGGCCGCCGGCAGCGCCGGGGCCAAGGCCGCCTTCCGGGAATGCTCGGAGCGGGCGGCCGACTACCTCGGCGGGTCGTGGCGCACCGCCCGGGTCGCGGTGCAGGTGGTGTGGCCGACCAAGGCCGGCTGGTCCGGCGGCGCGCGCTGGTTCCGCTGCGACGTCACGACCGCCGACCTCGACGGGCAGAGCCGGACCAGCCGGACCGGCAGCCTGGCCGGGGAGCTGGCCGGTGCGTCGCCGCTGAAGCTGGGCTGCTTCAGCCCCACGGTCGACGGCGAGACGGTGACGACGATGCGGCCGGTGGCCTGCGACCAGCCGCACCGGGCCGAGTTCGCCGGCCTGTGGCGGGCCCCGGAGATCACCTACGCGGCGCTGGAGTCCGGCACCGAGCGCAGCGCGGCCGGCTGCCGCACCGTGATCGCGGAGTTCGCGAAGCTGCCGGACGACTCGGACATGCAGTACCGCACAGGCTGGATCTCCTACAACCCGACGCGCACCGAGTGGCTCTCCGGCGAGCGCCGGGTGCGCTGCTTCGTGTATTTCGCCAAGCGGACCTTCGCCCGCTCCCTGAAGGACGCGGGCACCTCCGTGCTGCCGGTGGACTGAGCGCTACAGCTTGCCGGCCTCGTGCCGCTCCTGGACGCGCGCCAGGAAGGAGGCGCTGTCGTTGGTCCGCGGGAACGGCGCCTCCGGCACCGGGACACCCAGGAAGTCACAGAGCGGCTGCCAGCCCTGCGCCACCTCGAACACGAGCAGCCGGTCCGCCGGGAGCTCCCGGCGGACGGCCTCGTTGTGCTCGGTGAAGACCCGCACGGCGTGCTCGCGGTCGGCGAACCGGCCGCCGAAGGTGCCGTCCCAGACGATCGACCGGAGCGCGCCGAGCCCGGCCACCACGGAGTCGTCCGTGCTGTCGGGCGCGTTCGACGCGGCCTGGAAGATCGTGCTGTGGGCGCTGTCGTACCACCGCTGCGGGTCCCGGACGGTCAGCACGACCTTGGCCGCCGGGTGGCGCGCGGTCAGCTCGCGCCAGAAGTACGTGCCCGGCCAGTCCGTCGTGGAGCGATACCCCTCGAACGCCTTTTCCAGGCTCGCGAGGTCGCCCTCGGCGGCCCGGTGGAACAGGGTCGCCCGGTCCGGGTCGTCCAGCAGCGGCACCATGTGCAGGCACGGCCCCAGGCCGAGCATGTCGAGTGCGATCTTCAGGCTGAGTGTGCCCGTCCGTCCGAATCCTGCCCCGATGACATCCATGTCCTTCTTTATACCGGACCATGTCGGCCGAGAAAGTGAACAAGGACTTCACGCCCGCTCGCGCCCGCGTCATGCCGTCCGGGAGATCGACCGCCGCTAGCTGGTCCGGCGCAGCACCGCCAGGAACATCGCGTCGGTGCCGTGCCGGTGCGGCCACAGCTGCACCGTCGGTCCGGGGCCCAGCTTCGGCATGCCCGCGGGCAGCAGCGGCCGCGCGTCCACGAAGTCGACCTCCACACCGCTGCGGCGGGCGCCCTCGCTGACGGTCACCTGGGTCTCCACCATGTGCGGCGAGCAGGTCACATAGGCCACGACCCCGCCGGGACGCACGGCCCGTAGCGCGGCCACGAGCAGCTCACGCTGCAGCCGGGTCAGCGGCGGCAGATCGGCCGGGGTGCGCCGCCAGCGCGACTCCGGGCGCCGGCGCAGCGAGCCCAGCCCGGTGCACGGTGCATCCACCAGCACCCGGTCGAAGCCCTCCTCCGGCAGGTCGGGGTCGCGTCCGACCGTACGGCCGTCGGTCGGCAGCACCGTGACCGGCAGCCCGCCCGTGGCCTGCTCGACCAGCCGGGCCCGGTGGTCGGCGACCTCGACGGCGGTGACCTCGGCGCCGCGCAGCGCGGCGATCGAGCCGAGCAGCCCGGCCTTGCCGCCCGGACCCGCGCACAGGTCGAGCCAGCGGTTGTCCTGGCCCTCGATCGGCGCGGCCAGCAGCGCGGCGGCCACCAGCTGCGAGCCCTCGTCCTGCACGTGGGCGCGGCCGTCCCGGATGGCGGCGAGGTCGCCGGGCGAACCGCCGTTGAGATAGACCGCGTACGGCGAGAACGCGCCGGGCACGCCCTCGACCTCGTCGGCCAGCTCGACCGCGTCGGCCCGGCCGGGTCGCGCGCACAGGTGCACGGCCGGCGGCTGGTTGTCCTCGATCAGCAGCCGGGCGGTGTCCTCCAGGTCGCCGCCGAGGGCCTCGGCGAACGACCGGATGATCCACTCGGGATGGTTGTGCACCACCGACAGGTTGCCGACGGGATTCTCGGCGTAGTCGGGCGCGAGCTTGGTCAGCCAGTCGTCCAGGCTGGTCTCCGAGATGCCGCGCATGACCGCGTTGGCGAAGCCGTGCGCGGCGGGCGCGACGGCGCGGACCAGGTCGACGGTCTGATTCACCGCGGCGTGCGCGGGCACCCGGGTGAACAGGAGCTGGTAGGCGCCGAGGCGCAGCGCGTCCCGGGCCGGCGGGTCGATGCGGGCAACCTCCCGGCCGGACGCGTCCGCGATGATCAGATCCAGGGTGCCCAGGGCGCGCAGGGTGCCGTAGGTCAGCTCGGTCGCGAACGCGGCGTCGCGGCCGGACAGGCGCATCTCCCGCAGGATCTGCCCCAGCACCAGGTTCGCGTAGGCGTCGTCGCGGTGCACGGCGGCGATGGCCTCGTACGCTGCCTGCCGGGCCGGGTCGGACGGCGGGCGACCCGCTCGCGGAGCCCGCCCGGAACGGCTGTCGCGGCTGGAATCCCGGCCCTGTCCGGGGCCGCCGGGGCGGCGCGGGCCGGCGTTGTGCGGCCGATCGGCGCTGTGCCGGCGCTGCTCGCCACGCGGCTGATCGGCTTTGCTCTCGTCCGTCATGCTGTGCCCGTCTTCCGCGTGCTTTCCTGGCCGTCGCGGTCACGGACCGCCACAGGTAGGCGTGGCTCGGTGCCGTCGCGGTCGCGGTCGCGGACCGCTACAGGTAGGCGTGGCTCGGTGCCGTCGCCGTCGCGGTCGCGGACCGCCACAGGTAGGCGTGCCTCGGTGCCGTCGCCGTCGCGGTCGCGGACCGCCACAGGTAGGCGTGGTTCGGTGCAGTTGATCATGCGAGGGTCTCCCCCGGGTTGAGGCGCAGGCCACGCGCCCAGTCGGAGGCCGCCATCGGCTTTTTTTCCGGCGGCGCGGACCTCGCCGAGGATCACCGGCGTGGTCGCCGTGCCCACCAGCACCTGGGTGCGCTCGACGAGCAGCTCCCCGGGGGCCAGGGCGGCGCCGTTGGCGATCGGGCGGACCCGGCCGAGCTTGAGCCGCTCGTCGCGCAGGGTCGTCCAGGCGCCGGGCGCCGGGGTGCAGGCGCGGATGCGCCGGTCGACGGCGAACGCCGGGTCGCCCCAGCGGACCCGCGCGTCGTCGACAGTGATCTTGGGAGCCATCGACACGCCGTCGGCGGGCTGCGGCTGCGCCCGGGCGGTGCCCGCCTCGATCGCGTCCAGGACGGCGACCAGCAGGCCGGCACCTTCGGTGGCCAGCCGGGTGAGCAGGTCACCCGAGGTGTCCACGGACCGGATCCGCTCGGTCAGCGTGCCGTAGACCGGCCCGGTGTCCATCCCGGCCTCGAGCTCGAACACGCTGGCGCCGGTGACCTCGTCGCCGTGCAGCACGGCGTGCTGCACGGGCGCCGCGCCACGCCACGCCGGCAGCAGCGAGAAGTGCAGGTTGACCCAGCCGTGCTTGGGGATCTCCAGGGCGCTCGGCGGCACCAGCGCGCCGTAGGCGACCACGGGCACGCACTCCGGGGCGAGCTCCCGCAGCCGCTGCAGGAACTCCGGCTCGCGGGGGCGCTGCGGGGTGAGCACCTCGATGCCGCGCTCGTCGGCCCAGGCGCCGGCCGGGGATCGCACCAGGCGGCGGCCACGCCCGGCGGGGGCGTCGGGGCGGGTGACGACGGCGACGATCTCGTGCGAGGACGCGGCCAGGGCATCGAGCGAGGGCAGGGTCACCTCGGGGGTGCCGGCGAAGATCAGGCGCATCGGGTCACCGCCCCAGGCCGAAGATGCCGCGCTCGTGCGGGCTCGTCCTGACCGTCGGCGGTGCGCCGGCGTCGTACCACTCGGCGGCACGGATCTGCTTCATCGCGTCCTTACGTGCGGCGGCGTCCAGCCGGTCCAGGAAGAGCACCCCGTCGAGGTGGTCGGTCTCGTGCTGCACGCAGCGGGCCATCAGGCCGGTGCCGACCAGTTGCAGCGGGTCGCCGTGCTCGCTGAAGCCCTGGGCGACGACGTGCTGGCGGCGCTTGGTGTCGACGTACACGCCGGGGATCGACAGGCAGCCCTCCGGGCCTTCCTGCTCCTCGGCGTCGGGGAACGACAGCACCGGGTTGACGATGTGGCCGACCACCTCGTCGACGTGGAACGTGAACACCCGCAGGCCCACCCCGAGCTGGGGCGCGGCCAATCCGGCGCCGCCCTCGTCCTGCATCGTCTCGGTGAGGTCCCGGACGAGCCGGCGCAGTTCCTTGTCGAAGTCGACCACGGCGTCGGCCGGCGTACGCAACACCGGGTCGCCGAACAGACGGATGGGCTGGACGGTCACGCGGGTGCCACTCCTGACTGCTCACAGAAATTGCCGTGCACCCCTAGTCTACGGAGCCCGGCCGGACGCCCGGCGCCGCCCATCCGCGCAGCGTGAGCCGGGGCCCTCCGACTTCATGTCCGCGTCGATCACGGTTCACGCGGGTTCACTACCGTCCGCCCTCATGCGACGAAATGCATCCCGTACGGCCGGCGTCGGCCTGCTCGTTCTGGCGCTCGGCTTCGTGGCCGCGCCCTCAGCGGCCCAGTCCGCCGCCGTTCCTACGCTGACTGGCTTCGCCTCCCTGCCGGCCCTGACGTTCGTGCCGGGCAGCGAGCCCGCCGGGGCGGCGCTGGGCACCGCGCCGGTGAACGGCATCGCGGCGCCCTGGGCCGACCAGCCGGTCCAGGGCTTCTCCGGGGTGCTGCCGAACGGCGACGGCACCTACGACGTGCTCTCCGACAACGGCTTCGGCACCAAGGCCAACAGCGCCGACTTCCTGCTGCGCATCCAGAAGATCGGCCCGGTGCCGGCGACGGGCCGGGTCGATGTGCTGGGCGGCATCAACCTGACCGACCCCGCCGCCAAGGTCCCGTTCCCGCTGGTCCGGGCGGACCGGGTGCTGACCGGAGCCGACTTCGACGTCGAGTCGATCGTGCGCGACCGCGACGGCTCGCTGTGGATCGGCGACGAGTTCGGGCCGTGGCTGCTGCACTTCGACCGCGGCGGCCGGCTGCTGACCGCGCCGATCCCGCTGCCGGAGGTACGCGCGCCGGAGAACCCGGCCGGCAACCCGAACCTGGGCAGCAGCAAGGGCTTCGAGGGCATGGCGCACTCCCCCGACGGCCGCTACCTGTACCCGCTGCTGGAGGGCACGGTCGCCGGCGACCAGCCCGGTGACCTGCGCTTCAACGAATTCGACCGCGAGCGCGGCGGCTACACCGGCAAGCGCTGGACGTACCGCCTGGAATCGCCGTCGCACGCGATCGGCGACGCGATCCCGGTCGACGCGAACCGCTTCCTGGTGATCGAGCGCGACGGCGCCCAGGGCGACGCCGCCGCCGTGAAGCGGATCTACCTGGCCGACCGCCGCGACCGCGACCACGACGGCACGATGGACAAGACCCTGGTGGTGGACCTGCTGAAGATCGCCAACCCGCGCGGCGTAGGAGGCTTCGGCAAGGTCTTCCGCTTCCCGTTCCAGACGATCGAGGACGTGGCCCTGCTGGACGGCCATACGCTGGCGGTGCTCAACGACAACAACTTCCCGGGCTCGGCGGGCCGCACGCCCGGCGTGGCCGACAACAACGAGTTCATCACGGTGAAGCTGCCGTCGTCGCTGCACCCGGATCCGCGCGTCCTGCCCTGAGCCACCCTGGCGGCAGGGCGGGCTGCGACGCCCTGCCGCCGGAGTTACGGTCGGCGGATGACGTGGTCGACGTACGGCTCGTTCCTGATCTTCGCGGTCGTGCTCGTGCTGGTGCCCGGCCCGGACTTCGCGGTGATCACCAAGAACACCCTGGCCGGAGGCCGCCGCCGAGGGTCGTGGAGCGCGGCCGGGGTGGCCAGCTCGAACGCGGTACAGGGCCTCGCGGCGGCGGCCGGCCTCGGTGCGCTCGTCACCCGCGCCCAGCCGGTGTTCCAGGCGATCAAGTGGGCGGGCATCGGCTACCTGGCGTACCTCGGCGTGCAGGCACTGCGGTCGGCGCTGGCCGGCCGCTACGCCGAGGCCGACTCGGCCGCCGGTCCGGGGGCGGGGTGGCGGCAGGGTTTCCTGTCCAACATCACCAACCCCAAGGTTCTGGTCTTCTACCTGGCGGTGCTGCCCCAGTTCCTGGGCCCGGACGCGCCGCTGAGCGCGCTGCTGGTGCTGGCACTGAGCCACGCGGTGCTGTCGCTGCTGTATCTGCTGGTGGTGGTCACGGGCCTGACCCGGGCCCGCCGGCTGCTGGCCCGGCGCAACGTCCGGCGCACGCTCGACGCGGCCACCGGGACGGCACTACTCGGCTTCAGCGCCAAGCTGGCCACGGAATGATCTCCCGACCCAGCGAGCGTTTGATCCCGTTAAATCGTCTTTATCCGAAAGGAATTGGCCGCTTCGGTAGATCTTGGAGACCTGCGGTGTGCTCGAAGTCCCGGCTCATCAAGGTCGCGCCGAGTTGGGGGGATGAGTGATCTGGGAGGTTAGGTGCCAGATTATGGGACGGAATGGTCACCCAGTGGTACACAACCCCGATATCTGGAACAGGGTCCGCGCGCTGGACGTGGTGCCCGCGTGATGGACCGCCGCCTAGCCTCGTGGGGAAACGGTCCGACGACTCGCCTTCATGGGCGCTGTCACGAGGATCGGTCGCTGACAGCACGGGGATCGGTCGCTGACGGCATGGGGATCGGTTGCTGACAGCACACACCGGACACTCAGAGCAGTCCCCGCGGCCCAGAGCAGTCCCCGCGGCCCAGAGCAGTCGCCGCAGGCTCAGAGCAGCTCGGCCGGGTCCACCTGGATGCGGATCGGGTGGGGTGACTTCTTCACGCTGCGTACCGCCGCCGCCTCGTGCAGGGCTCGGGCCAGCGCCGCCGCGCGGCCGCGGGACACGCGCAGCAGCATGCGTTCCTGGTCGTCCGCGGCCGGGACCGGACCGAGGAGATCCACGTCCTCGGGCAGCCGGGCCGCGGCGAGGAACTCGGCCACCGCTTCGGCCTTGCCGGTCACGCTCGCCATCCGGGCCGCGGGTGGGAAGCCCAGCTCGCGGCGTTCGGCGAGCTCGCGGGCCGCGAACCAGCCCGGGTCCCACCGCAGCAACGCCTGCACCGGCGCCAGCGAGCCGTCGGCGACGACGACCACCCGGCCGCCGGCTGGGCCGGGCCGGGCGAGGGCAGCGGCCGACAGCCAGCGGCGCATCGTCTCCTCGGCGGCCCGCAGATCCGCGCGGGACAGCAGCGCCCACGTGTCGAGCAACAGCACCGCCCCGTAGCCACCCTCGGCGACGGGCTCGGCGCCCGGCGTGGCCACCACGACCGCGGCCTCGGCCGGCACGGTGTCGAGGATCTCGTCCCGGCCCGAGGTGCGCACCGGATATCCCGGGAACGCCCGGCCGAGCTCCTCGGCGGTGCGCCGGGCGCCGGTCACCGAGGCCCGCAGCCGCCGCCCGCCGCAGGCCGGGCACGCGTAGTCGGCCGCGGCCCGCCCACACCAGTGACAGGCCGGCACGTCCCGCGAACCGGCGAGCCCGAGCGGCCCGGAGCAGTGCGGGCACCGGGCGGGAGTGCGGCACTCGGCGCACGCGGTGGACGGCAGATAGCCCCGGCGTGGCACCTGGACCAGCACCGGCGTCCCGGCCTGCAACGCGCCCCGGGCCGCCTGCCAGGCCAGGCTGGGCAGGCGTGCGGTGACCGCGCCGGGGTCGCGGGCGAGCTGCGGATCGTCTCCGGTCGGTGCGATGGCCGGGCTGCGGGCCCGCAGCGTGTCCCGGCTCGCCACGATCTCCTTGGCCCACCCGGTCTCCAGCAGGAGCTGGGCCTCACCCGTGCGCGCGAAGCCCCCGACGAGCGCGGCGCACCCGGCGAGCTGCGCACGGGTCAGCAGCACATCCCGGGCGTGCGGATAGGGCGCTCGCGGCTCGGCGTGCAGGTCGTCCCCGTCGTCCCAGATGACCACCAGGCCAAGGTCGGCGACGGGCGCGAACATCGCCGCGCGCGTCCCCACGACGACCGGCACCCGATGCCGGCTGGCGGCGAGAAACCGGCGGTATCGCTCGGCCGGCCCGGCGGCGGCGTTGAGCGCCACGTGGCGCCCGGCCCCGAGCGCTCTGGTCAGGGCCTTGTCGAGTCGTTCCAGATCCCGCGCGTCCGCGACGACGATGACGACACCCCGGCCGCCCCGCACGGTGGCCTCGGCGGCCTCGGCGATCCGCGCCGGCCAGTCCTCCCCGGGCAGGGCGGCCCAGACGGCTCGGGCGGGCTTGCCCAGCTCCAGGGCGTGCAGATAGGCGGCGCCCGCCGGATATATCCCCCACCCGTGGACAGGCGCCCCGGCGGAGGGGTCAGGGGCGTCGGGCCCGGTGGCGGCAGTCGCACCCGGCTCGGCTGAAACGGCGGTCCGCGCCGGGCCAGCCGAATCGCTCGCCGGCGGCGACACCCCACCGCCGCCCGGCTGTGCACCAGACTCAACGGACAAATCGGCATCCAACGCGTGGGCACCCGACCCACCAACCAACCGCTCGCCGGACTCAAGCGACGATCCAGCGCTCACCGAATCAGCTGCCAACGGCGACACCCCACCGCCCACCGACCCCACGCCAGACCCAACCGACGAACCACCATTCACCGGCGGCGGGCCGGTGGCAGTCGCGGCCTCGGCGGCCCCGACCGGCGCCGCGGCATCGGGAGCCGGTGTGGCCTGTGCCTCGACGCGGGCGTGGCGGGGTGGCACGGCCAAGCGCAGAACGTCGGAGAGATTGCCGGCGTAACGGTCGGCGACCGCGCGGGCCAGGCGGGCCACTTCCGGGTCCAGGATGCGCTCCGGGGAGACCACTTTGTCCAGATAGGCCAGTTTGCCGGCGTGCGGGCTGGACTCCGCGCGCTCCAGCAGGAAGCCGTTGACCAGCTGGCCGGCGAAGCGGACCTTGACCCGGACGCCCGGCTGCGCGGCCTCGTCGTCGGTGGCCGAGACCAGGTAGTCGAACGGGCGGTCCAGATGCGCCAGCGGCACCTCGACGCTCACCCGGGCGACCGGGAGCCGGGCTGCCGGCTCGCGGTCGGGTTTCGATTTTGCCGCCCTCACCCGCACATTCTGGCGCCCGGGTATGACATCTTCGGCGGGAAAGAGCACGGGTGCCCCGACCGAAGTCGGGGCACCCGTTCCCGGCGAAACCAAGCTCAGGCCGCGGCGGACTTCAGGTCCTGGGCGCGGTCCGTGTTCTCCCACAGCAGTTCCGGCAGCTCGCGGCCGAAGTGGCCGTACGCGGCGGTCTGCTGGTAGATCGGGCGCAGCAGGTCCAGGTCGCGGATGATCGCGGCCGGGCGCAGGTCGAAGACGGCGTTGATGGCCTTCTCGATCCGCTCCACCGGCACGTTCTCGGTGCCGAAGGTCTCCACGAACAGGCTCACCGGGTGCGCCTTGCCGATCGCGTACGCGACCTGGGTCTCGCAGCGCTCCGCCAGGCCGGCGGCGACGACGTTCTTCGCCACCCAGCGCATCGCGTATGCCGCCGAGCGGTCCACCTTCGACGGGTCCTTGCCCGAGAACGCGCCACCGCCGTGCCGGGCGTAGCCGCCGTACGTGTCAACGATGATCTTGCGGCCGGTCAGGCCGGCGTCGCCCATCGGGCCGCCGATCTCGAAGCGGCCGGTCGGGTTGACCAGCAGGCGGTAGTTGTCGACGTCGAGGTCGAGGCCCTCGAGCTCCGGGCCGATGACGTGCTCGCGCACGTCCGGGGTCAGCAGCGACTCCAGCGAGATGTCCGCCGCGTGCTGCGAGGACACTACGACGGTGTTCAGCCGCACCGGGCGCAGGCCGTCGTATTCGATGGTGACCTGGGTCTTGCCGTCCGGGCGCAGGTACGGGATCGTGCCGTCCTTGCGGGCCGTGGACAGCCGCCGGGCCAGGCGGTGCGCCAGCGCGATCGGCAGCGGCATGAGCTCCGGGGTCTCGGAGCAGGCGAAGCCGAACATCATGCCCTGGTCGCCGGCGCCCTGGGCGTCGAGCACGTGCTCGGAGTTGCCCTCGCGCAGCTCGACCGCGCTGTCCACACCCTGCGCGATGTCGGGCGACTGCGAGCCGATCGAGACGCTCACGCCGCAGGACGCGCCGTCGAAGCCCTTCTTGGACGAGTCGTAGCCGATGCCCAGGATCGTCTCGCGGACGATGGCCGGGATATCCGCGTACGCCTGCGTGGTCACCTCGCCGGCGACGTGCACCTGGCCGGTCGTGATCAGCGTTTCCACCGCGACGCGGCTGCGGGGATCCTGCGTGAGCAGGGCGTCGAGAATACCGTCGCTGATCTGGTCAGCGATCTTGTCCGGGTGGCCTTCCGTGACCGACTCGGAGGTGAACAGGCGGCGTGCCACGGTGCTCCTCAGATTTGTCGAAGTTTCGTTCCGCGGCAGTGTAGTCACCGCCGCAGGCAGACTCTGGCCCGGCCTCAGGCCGTCCCAACGCCACCGACCTGCGGATCGAGGCGGGCTACCGCCTGATCCCATATCGCATCGGCCACATCGTCTTTGGGAAGTTCGCCGAGGGCGACACTACTGCCGTCGGCGCCGAGAATGGTGACCGTGTTGCTGTCGGCACCGAAGACCAGGTCGACGCCCACCTCGTTGACGACGATCAGGTCCGCGCGTTTGCGCACCAGTTTGCCGCGGGCGTTCTCCAGCGCGTCATGGGTCTCCGCGGCGAAGGCGACGAGCAGTTGGCCAGGGCGTTTGGCGGCGCCCAACTCGGCGGCGATGTCCGGATTGGTGACCAGTTCGAGCGTGGGCGGCGTACCCCCGTCGCTCTTCTTGATCTTCTGGCCGGCGATCGTGGCCGGCCGGAAGTCGGCCGGCGCGGCCGCCATCACGACCACGTCGGCGTCCGCCGCGGCCTCGACCGTCGCCTTGCGCAGCTCCTCGGTGGTGCCGACCCGGACCACGTCGGCGCCCGCCGGATCGGCCAGAGTGACGTTCGCCGCGATGAGGGTGACGCGCGCCCCACGGGCGACCGCCGCGCGGGCCAGGGCGTAGCCCTGCTTGCCGGAGGAACGATTGCCGAGGAACCGCACCGGGTCCAACGGCTCCCGGGTGCCGCCTGCGGTGACGACCACCCGGCGGCCGGTCAGGTCGGTCTCCGCGGAGGCGCCGCGGCGCAGCACGCGCAGCGCGGCGGCGAAGATCTGCGCCGGATCCGGCAACCGACCCTTGCCGGTATCGGCGCCTGTGAGCCTGCCCACAGCCGGCTCGATGACGACCGCGCCGCGGGCCCGCAGCGTCGCGACGTTCGCCTGGGTGGCCGCGTTTTCCCACATCTCGGTGTGCATCGCAGGCGCGTAGACGACCGGGCACGTCGCGGTGAGCAGCGTGTTGGTCAGCAGGTCGTCGGCGATGCCGTGCGCTGCCTTGGCGAGCATGTCGGCGGTCGCGGGCGCGACCACGACGAGCTGGGCCTGCCGGCCGATGCGCACGTGCGGCACCTCGTGCACGTCATCCCACACCTCGGTGGTCACCGGCCGGCCGGACAGCGCCGCCCAGGTCGGCGCGCCGACGAACCGCAGCGCGGACGCGGTGGGCACGACGCGGACGCCGTGACCCGACTCGGTGAACAGCCGCAGCAGCTCACAGGCTTTGTACGCGGCGATCCCGCCGCACACGCCGAGCACGATCTCGGGCATGGGCACACCCCCGTCAACGAAAAACCCGCGCCCGCGGTCAGCGGGCGCGGGTGCACGGCGAAACAGCGGTCAGGGGTTGTCGGTCGCCTCGGCGGTCAGCAGACCGGCGTTGATCTCACGCATCGCGATCGAGAGCGGCTTCTCCTGCGGAGTGGTCTCGACCAGCGGTCCGACGTACTCGAGGAGGCCCTCACCGAGCTGGCTGTAGTAGGCGTTGACCTGGCGGGCGCGCTTGGCCGCGAAGATCACCAGCGAATACTTCGACGAGGTCTTGTCGAGCAGCTCGTCGATCGGCGGGTTGGTGATGCCTTCGGGGTTGGCGATGGTTCCCACAGTGATGTACTTCCTTAATTCCTGCTAGACACCGGGTGGCTGAGCGGGAGTCAGAAACGACGAACCGAGCAATCCTACCAGCTCGTCTGCGGCCCGCTCGACGAAGTCGTTGACCACGGTGCGGTCGAACTCCTTCTCGGCGGCCAGCTCCTCGTCGGCGTGCGCCAGCCGGCGCTTGATGGTCTCCTCGTCGTCGGTGCCGCGCCCGATCAGCCGGCGCTTGAGCTCCTCGACGCTGGGCGGCGCCAGGAAGACGAGCTGCGCGTCGGACATCGTGGCCCGCACCTGGCGGGCGCCCTGCAGGTCGATCTTCAGCAGCACCGGCCGGCCCTGGGCGAGCCAGCCCTCGACCTGAGCCCGGGGCGTGCCGTAGAGGTTGCCCGCGAACTCCGCCCACTCGAGCAGCTGATCGCCCTCGACGAGGCGTTGGAACTCCGAACGGGTGACGAAGTGGTAATGCTCACCGTCGGTCTCGTAGTCGCGCTTCTTGCGGGTTGTCACCGACACCGACAGCTTGATCCATGGCGAGCGCGCCCGGATCAGCTCGATCACGCTGTCTTTGCCCACCCCCGAGGGGCCGGACAGGACGGTGAGTCGGGCTGCCGGGCGCGCGTCGTCATCCATGCTCACGGCTCATTCCTACACGAGCCGATGAGTCAGTTCGCAGCGAACTCCCCCAGGAGGGCCTTACGCTGCTGCTCGCCGAGGCCACGAAGACGGCGACTGTCGGCGATCTTGAGCTTCTCCATGATCTGGGTAGCCCGGATCTTGCCAATGCCCGGCAGCGCCTGGAGCACGGCCGAGACCTTCAGCTTGCCGACGACATCGTCGCCTTCCGCCCGGTCGAGCACGGCGGCGAGGGTGGTCTTGCCAGACTTGAGCTGATCCTTCAGCTCGGCCCGGGCCTTGCGAATCTCCGCGGCCTTCTCCAGCGCGGCTTTACGCTGCTCGGGGCTTAGTTGCGGGAGCGGCACCAGTTCTCCTCAGGTCCCTATCGCGCCGGTAGTTCAATACCGGCACTCTGTGAAACGTGGTGTGCCAGGGAACCAAAGGGGCATGTGGTTCCCGGCGCCGGGAAAACTAGCGGTCAACGGCGGTTTCGGCAACGTGGGGGTACCCCCCACCCGGACCGGAGCAGGCCTGGTAAGCAGGCCGTTTCACCCGATCACGGCACGACAGGCGGCCGCCGCGCGGTCCGCCGCGGCCTGCAGCGAAGCCCCATCGGGGCCCGCGCCGAGGACCTCGCGTGAGTACGAAGGCAGCACGTTCCGCAGGCTCTCGCCGAAGATCTTGCGTAGGTCTGAGGGGCTTCCGCCCTGTGCTCCGAGGCCCGGAGCGAGCAGCGGGCCGTTCACTTTCGACAGGTCGTGACCGGTCTCGCCGATGGTCGCGCCGACCACCAGCCCGACGCTGCCGAGCGGCTCCGCACCCACGTTGACCTGCGAAATCTCGTCGATCACGGTTTGCGCGACGGTTCGGCCGCCGGCGCCGACGGCGTGCTGGACGCTCGCGCCCTCGGGGTTCGAGGTCAGCGCGAGAACGAAAACGCCGCCGCCATATTCGGCCGCCGCGTCGAATGCGGGGCGCAAAGAGCCGACGCCGAGATAGGGACTCACAGTAATCGCGTCAGCACAGAGCGCACTGTCCGGATTCAGGTAAGCGCTTGCGTAGGCCGCCATCGTCGAGCCGATATCGCCGCGCTTCACGTCGAGTAAGACCAGCGCACCGGCCTCGCGTGACTGTCGGATAGTTGACTCAAGAACGGCGATGCCACGTGACCCAAATCTCTCGAAGAAAGCCGACTGCGGCTTCAGCACGGCGACCCGATCGGCCAGTGCTTCGACGACCGTAAAGGCGAAGCGTTCCAGGCCGGCGACGTCGTCGGAGAGACCCCACTTGGCGAGCAGAGCGGCGTGCGGATCGATGCCGACGCACAGCGGCCCCCGCTGTCCGGTGGCGCGGTGCAGGCGGCTTCCGAAGGACTCCATAGGGACGTTCTCACTTCCGTGTCAGGTGGCGGACACCGCCGCGGCGATTCCTCGGGTAATGCGGGCGATGTCGGCGTCGTCGGCGACGTACGGCGGCATCGTGTAGATCAGGTCCCGGAACGGCCGCAGCCAGACGCCGGACGCCACCGCGGCGGCGGTCGCCTTGGCCACGTCGACGTCGTGATCGAGCTGCACGACGCCGATCGCGCCCAGGACCCGGACGTCAGCGACCCCGGCAGCACCCCGCAGCGGCTCCAGGCCGGCCTGGAGGCCGTCTCCGATACGCCGGACCTGCCCCCGCCAGTCCTGGGCCCGCAGCAGGCCGATGGAGGCGTTCGCGACGGCGCACGCGAGCGGGTTGCCCATGAAGGTCGGCCCGTGCGCCAGCCCGCCGGCGCTGCCGGCGGAGACCGCGTGCGCCACCGCGGCGGTGCAGAGGGTGGCGGCCAGGGTCAGATATCCCCCGGTCAGGGCCTTGCCCAGGCACATGATGTCGGGGGTCACCCCGGCGTGGTGGGCGGCGAAGAGCTCACCGGTACGGCCGAAGCCCGTCGCGATCTCGTCGAAGATCAGCAGGACGCCGTGTGCGGCGGTGGCCTCGCGCAGCACCCGCAGATACTCCGGATGGTGGAAGCGCATGCCGCCGGCGCCCTGCACGACCGGCTCGACGATGACGGCGGCGAGCTCGTCGGCGTGCCGGGCGACCAGCTCGGTCAGCTCGGCGGCGTACGCCTCGTCGTAGCCGGCCGGTGGCGGGCCGGCGAAGACCTGGGCGGGCAGCACGCCGCCCCAGAGCTGGTGCATCCCGCCGACCGGGTCGCAGACGCTCATCGGATGGAACGTGTCGCCGTGGTAGCCGCCGCGCCAAGTGGCGAGCCGGCGGCGGCCGGGGCGGCCCCGGGCGAGCTGGGCCTGCAGGGCCATCTTGATGGCGACCTCGACCCCCACGGAGCCGGAGTCGCAGAGGAAGACGTGCTCAAGCCCCTCCGGGGTCAGCTCGACCAGGGTGGTGGCCAGCTCGACGGCGGGCGCGTGGGTGAGCCCGCCGAACATGACGTGGCTCATCCGGCCGGCCTGGTCGGCCAGCGCCGCGTCCAGCGCGGGGTGCCGGTAGCCGTGGATGGCGGCCCACCAGGACGACATGCCGTCGATCAGCTCACGCCCGTCGGCCAGGCGCAGGCGGACGCCCTCGGCGCTCTCGACGACGTAGGGCTCGTTGCGCCCGGGCATCGGCCCGTAGGGGTGCCAGACATGCGCCCGGTCCAGCGCCAGCAGCTCGGCCTCGCCCCGGCCGCCGGGCCCGCCGGTCAAGACCGGCCCCGCGGACCGCCCGGGGCCGCCCCCGGAACAAGATCATCGACGGCGGCGGAGCCCACGACCGAACCGGCCGCCGGGCGGCCCCGGGTCACGGCCGGGCCTTCTCCCCAAGCTTCGCGTAGGCGTGTGCCGCGGCCTTGACCAGGGCCGGGCCGCGGTAGATGAAGCCGGTGTAGAGCTGGACCAGCGCCGCGCCCGCGTCGAACATGCGGGTCGCGTCGTCCGGCTCGAGAATGCCGCCCACGCCGATGATCGGCAGCCGGCCGCCCGTCTCCTGGTGGACGAAGTGGACGATCTTGCGGGCCCGCTCGGTCAGCGGCCGTCCCGACAGGCCGCCCGCCTCATCCGCCCGGGGCTGGTCGGCCGCCGCCAGGCCGTCGCGCGACAGGGTGGTGTTGGTCGCGATCACGCCCGCCGCGCCGTGGGCCAGGCACACCTCGAGCAACTCCGCGATGGCCGGCTCGGTCAGGTCCGGGGCGATCTTCACCAGCACCGGCTTGGCGCCCACCAGGGCACCGAGCAGCGCGCCCAGCGCCGACTTGTCCTGCAGCGTGCGCAGCCCGGGGGTGTTCGGTGACGACACGTTGACGGCGATGTAGTCCGCGTACGGATGCAGCAGGTTGTAGGACGTCAGGTAGTCGTCCACCGCCTCCTCCAGCGGGGTCACCTTGGACTTGCCCAGCGAGACGCCCAGCGGCACGTCCAGCGGCCCCAGCGCGGCCAGGCGCGCGGCGAGGGCCGCCGCGCCGGCGTTGTTGAAGCCCATCCGGTTGATCACGGCCTCGCTGTCCCGCAGCCGGAACAGCCGGGGCTTGTCGTTGCCCGGCTGCGGCTTCGCGGTGACCGTGCCGACCTCGACGAAGCCGAAGCCCAGCGCGGGCCAGGCCGGCAGGGCCACGCCGTTCTTGTCCATGCCGGCCGCCAGCCCCACCGGGTTTGCGAACCGCACGCCGAAGGCCTCCACCGGGGCTCGCACCGCATAACGGCTGCTCAACAGCGCCCGCGAACGGGCGCCGAGCGACGCCAGCCGGCCCAGCGTGAACTCGTGGGCCTTCTCCGCGTCGCCGCCGCCCAGCCGGAACAGGACCGGCCGGACGGCGTTCGTGAACAAGCTCACGCCGTCACCTCCGCCGGCGCTCGGGTGACGGCAAGCTCGCTCACTCGCTCTCCCGCAGCATCGCGTGCAGCTCCTGCAGCGGGCGGACGGTCATGTCGCCGCGCATCAGGGCCTCGATGCCCATCACCGCCGCCGCCGCGCCCGGCACGGTGGTGATGCTCGGGATGTCGTGCGTGACGGCGGCGCTGCGGATCTCGTAGCCGTCCGAGCGGGCGCTGGCGCCCGAGCCCTGCGGGGTGTTGATGATCAGGGCGATCTCGCCGGCCTGGATCAGCGCCACCGCGTTCTGGCCCGGGCTCTCGAAGTGCTTGGGCACGATCTCGCATTCGATGCCGTGCCGGCGCAGCACCTCGCCGGTGCCGGCCGTGGTGACGATCGTGAAGCCCAGGTCGGCGAGCCGCTTGACCGGGAAGATCATCGAGCGCTTGTCCCGGTTGGCCACCGAGACGAAGATCTTGCCGCTGGTCGGCAGCGAGCCGTACGCCGCGGCCTGCGACTTGGCGAACGCCGGGCCGAAGGCGGGGTCGATGCCCATGACCTCGCCGGTCGACTTCATCTCCGGGCCGAGCAGGCTGTCCACGCCCTTGCCGGACGGGGTGCGGAAGCGCTTGAACGGCAGCACCGCCTCCTTGACCGCGATCGGCGCGTTCGCCGGGGTCTCGCCACCGTCGCGGCTGCGGAAGAGGATGCCCTCCTCGCGCAGCTCCTTGATGGTGGCGCCGAGCATGATCCGGGCGGCGGCCTTGGCCAGCGGCACCGCCGTCGCCTTGGAGACGAACGGGACCGTCCGGGAGGCGCGCGGGTTGGCCTCCAGCACGTAGAGCGTGTCGTCCTTCAGCGCGTACTGGACGTTGAGCAGGCCCCGGACGCCGACCCCGCGGGCGATCGCCTCGGTGTAGCGGCGCACCTCGACCAGGTGCGAACCGGCCAGGGTGACCGGCGGCAGCGAGCAGGACGAGTCGCCGGAGTGGATGCCGGCCTCCTCGATGTGCTCCATGACGCCGCCCAGGTAGACCTCGCCGGTGGCGTCGCAGAGCGCGTCGACGTCGATCTCGATCGCGTCGTCCAGGAAGCGGTCGACCAGCACCGGGTGGTCCGGCGAGATCTCGGTGGCCCGGGCGATGTAGTCGGCCAGGGTCGGCTCGTCGTACACGATCTCCATGCCGCGGCCGCCGAGCACGTACGACGGCCGGACCAGGACCGGGTAGCCGATCTCGTCGGCGATGGCCTTGGCCTCGTCGAAGCTGGTCGCCGTGCCGTGGTCGGGCGAGCGCAGGCCGGCCCGGGCCAGCACCTGGCCGAACGCGCCGCGGTCCTCGGCCAGGTCGATCGACTCGGGCGAGGTGCCGACGATCGGCACGCCCGCGGCCTTGAGCCGCTTGGCCAGCCCGAGCGGGGTCTGGCCGCCGAGCTGGACGATCACCCCGACCACGCCGGGCCCGCCGGCGGCCTTGCCGGAGGTGTCCTCGGCGTGGAACACCTCGAGGACGTCCTCGAAGGTCAGCGGCTCGAAGTAGAGCCGGTCCGCGGTGTCGTAGTCGGTGGAGACGGTCTCCGGGTTGCAGTTGACCATGACGGTCTCGAAGTCGACCTCGCGCAGGGCCATGACCGCGTGCACGCACGAGTAGTCGAACTCGATGCCCTGCCCGATCCTGTTCGGCCCGGAGCCCAGGATCAGCACCTTGGGCTTGTCCGAGGGCGCGACCTCGGTCTCCTCGTCGTACGTGGAGTAGTGGTACGGCGTGTCCGCGGCGAACTCGGCGGCGCAGGTGTCGACGGTCTTGTAGACCGGTCGCACCCCGAGCCGGTGCCGCAGCGAGCGGACGCCGTCCTCGCCGGCGAACTCGGGTCGCAGCGCCGCGAGCTGCCGGTCCGAGAAGCCCGCGCGCTTCGCCCGGCGCAGCAGCGCCTCGTCGAGCACCGGGGCGGCCTCGACGACCCCACGCAGCTCGATCAGGGCCGCGATCTCGTCGAGGAACCACGGGTCGATCCCGCCGCTGGCCTCGTGCACCTGCTCGACCGTCGCCCCCAGGCGCAACGCGCGCTCGACCGTGTAGAGCCGCCCGTCGTGAGGGATGCGCAAGGCCGCCAGAGTGGAGTCGAGATCCGCGTCATCCGCGAGGGTCCAGAAGCCCGCGGCCTTGGTCTCCATCGAGCGCATCGCCTTGTTCAGCGCCTCGGCGAAGTTGCGGCCCAGGCTCATCGCCTCGCCCACGGACTTCATCGTGGTGGTCAGCTCCGGGTCCGCGCCGGGGAACTTCTCGAACGCGAACCGCGGGATCTTCACCACCACGTAGTCCAGCGCCGGCTCGAACGCGGCCGGCGTCTTGAGCGTGATGTCGTTGGGGATCTCGTCCAGGGTGTAGCCGATGGCCAGCTTCGCGGCGATCTTGGCGATCGGGAAGCCGGTGGCCTTCGACGCCAGCGCGCTGGAGCGGGACACCCGCGGGTTCATCTCGATGACGACCAGCCGGCCGTCGGCCGGGTTGATCGCGAACTGGATGTTGCAGCCGCCGGTGTCGACGCCGACCTCGCGCAGCACGGCGATGCCCAGGTCGCGGAGCTTCTGGTATTCACGGTCGGTCAGGGTCATGGCGGGCGCGACGGTGACGCTGTCGCCGGTGTGCACGCCCATCGGGTCGACGTTCTCGATCGAGCAGATCACCACGACGTTGTCGTGCTTGTCGCGCATGAGCTCGAGCTCGTATTCCTTCCAGCCGAGCACGCTCTCCTCGATCAGCACCTCGTGCACCGGCGAGGCCGCGAGGCCGCCGCCGGCGAGGCGGTCCAGGTCCTCGTTGTTGTGCGCCATGCCGGAGCCGAGGCCGCCCATGGTGAACGACGGCCGGATGACCACCGGCAGGCCCAGGTCGGCGACCGCCGCGTGCACCTCGTCCATCGAGTGGCAGACCCGGGAACGCGGCGTCTCGCCACCGGCCTTGGCCACGATGTCCTTGAAGAGCTGGCGGTCCTCGCCCTTGCGGATCGCGTCGATGTTCGCGCCGATCAGCTCGACGCCGTACTTGGCCAGGACGCCGTTCTCGTGCAGGGCGACCGCGGTGTTCAGCGCGGTCTGCCCGCCCAGGGTCGGCAGGATCGCGTCGGGGCGCTCCCTGGCGATGACCAGCTCGACGAACTCCGGGGTGATCGGCTCGATGTAGGTGGCGTCGGCGAACTCCGGGTCGGTCATGATCGTGGCCGGGTTGGAGTTGACCAGCGAGACGCGCAGCCCTTCGGCGCGCAGCACCCGGCACGCCTGGGTGCCGGAGTAGTCGAACTCGCAGGCCTGGCCGATGACGATCGGGCCCGAACCGATCACCATCACGTGCTGCAGATCAGTGCGCTTCGGCATCAGGCATCCACCTTTTCCACAAGCTCCACGAAGCGATCGAACAGGTAGTCCGCGTCGTGCGGGCCGGCTGCGGCCTCGGGGTGGTACTGGACCGTGAACGCGGGCACTTCCAGGGCCCGCAGCCCTTCGACCACGTTGTCGTTGAGGCAGACGTGCGAGACCTCGACGCCGCCGAACTCGGTGTCGATGACCTTGTCCAGCGGAGCGTCGACCGCGAAGCCGTGGTTGTGCGAGGTGACCTCGACCTTGCCCGTGGTCTTGTCGAACACCGGCTGGTTGATGCCGCGGTGGCCGTACCCGAGCTTGTAGGTGCCGAAGCCGAGCGCCCGGCCCAGGATCTGGCTGCCGAAGCAGATGCCGAACAGCGGCAGCCGGCGGCGCAGCACCTCCCGCGCCAAGGCGACCGGGACGTCGGCGGTCGCCGGGTCGCCGGGCCCGGGCGAGAGGAAGACCGCGTCGGGGCTGACCGCGAGCAGGTCGTCGATGGTGGACGAGGCCGGGAAGATGTGCGTGGTCACGCCGCGCTCGGCCAGGCGCCGGGAGACGTTGCGCTTGATGCCCAGATCCAGCGCGGCGACCGTGTAACGGTGCTGGCCGATCGCGTCGACCGTGTATCGCGCCGCCGTGGTGACCTCGGCGGAGAGGTCGGCGCCGAGCATCTGCGGCTGGGCACGGACGCGCTCGAGCAGGGCCGCCGGATCGAGGTCGACCGACGAGATCCCCACCCGCATGGCGCCGAGGGAGCGCAGGTGGCGGGTCAGCGCGCGGGTGTCGATGCCGCTGATGCCGACCACGCCCTCGGCGGCGAGCCGCTCGCCGAGGTCGCCGGTCGAGCGCCAGTTGGACGGCCGGCGGGCCGGGTCGCGGACCACGTAGCCGGCGACCCAGATCCGGTCGGACTCGTCGTCCTCGGCGTTGACGCCGGTGTTGCCGATCTGCGGCGCGGTCTGCACGACGACCTGCCGGTGATACGACGGGTCGGTCAGCGTCTCCTGGTAGCCGGTCATGCCGGTGGTGAAGACCGCCTCGCCGAAGGTCTCCCCCTCGGCCCCGTACGAATTGCCACGAAATGTGCGCCCGTCTTCGAGCACGAGAACTGCTGGTTTCACTTGACGGCCTTCCCGTCCAGGACTGTCGGCTCTCCCCGGAGGAAGGTCGCGACGATGCGACCCGGCAGGGTGGTGCCCGCGTACGGTGTGTTGCGGCTGCGGCTCGCCAGCTCGGCCGGGTCGACGACCCGGCGGGCGGACGGGTCCACGAGCGTCAGGTTGGCAGGCGTCCCGGCCGTCAGGTCGGTGCCGTGCCCGGCGAGCCCGGCGATGCGGGCCGGGGCGCGGGACATCCGCTCGGCGATGAGCTCCCACTGCTCACCGAGCACGGAGAGGACGACCGGCAGCGCGGTCTCCAGGCCCACCATGCCCGGGCGGGCGTACGCCCACTCGCACTCCTTGTCCTCCACGGCGTGCGGTGCGTGGTCGGTGGCGACGATGTCGATCACGCCGTCGATCAGCGCCTGGCGCAGCGCCTCGACGTCCTTGGCGGTCCGCAACGGCGGATTCACCTTGAACACCGGGTCGTAGCTGGCGGCGAGCTCGTCCGTCAGGAGCAGGTGATGCGGCGTGACCTCGGCGGTCACCCGTACCCCCCGGGCCTTGGCCTGGCGCAGCACCTCGACGGACCCGGCGGTGGAGACGTGGCAGACGTGCAGGCGGCTGCCGACGTGCTCCGCCAGGAGCACGTCGCGGGCGATGATCGCCTCCTCGGCGACCGCGGGCCAGCCGGTCAGGCCGAGCCGGGTGGAGACGGTGCCCTCGTGCATCTGGGCGCCCTCGGTGAGCCGCGGCTCCTCGGCGTGCTGGGCGATGATGCCGTCGAACGCCTTGACGTATTCGAGGGCCCGGCGCATCAGGCGCGGGTCGGCGACGCAGTGGCCGTCGTCGGAGAAGATCCGCACGTTGGCCGCCGAGCTGGCCATCGCGCCCAGCTCGGCGAGCTGCTTGCCGGCCAGCCCGACGGTGACCGCGCCGATCGGCTGCACGTCGACCAGGCCGGCCTCGCGGCCGAGGCGCCAGACCTGCTCGACCACGCCGGCGGTGTCCGCGACGGGCGACGTGTTGGCCATCGCGAAGACCGCCGTGTAACCGCCGAGGGCCGCGGCGCGCGAGCCGGTCTCGACCGTCTCGGCGTCTTCCCGGCCCGGCTCGCGCAGGTGGGTGTGCAGATCGACCAGGCCGGGCAGGGCGACCAGGCCCTCGGCGTCGATCACCTCGGCGCCCTCGGCGGAACCGGTGGCGATCACCCCGTCCCTGATCAGCAGGTCGGCCGGTGCGGCGCCGAGCAGGGAGACGCCTTTGACGAGGTACGCGGTCACGCTTTTCCTCCGAGCAGCAGGTAAAGGACGGCCATCCGCGCGCTGACGCCGTTGGCGACCTGTTCGACGATCGTGGAGCGGGACGAGTCGGCCACCTCGGGCGCGATCTCCATGCCCCGGTTCATCGGCCCGGGGTGCATGACGATCGCGTGCTCCGGCAGCTTTCTCATCCGCGGCACGTCGAGTCCGTAGCGGCGGGAGTATTCCCGGGCGGAGGGGAAGTAGGAATCCTGCATCCGCTCGGTCTGCACCCGCAGCATCATCACGACGTCCGCGTCGGGAAGGACGCTATCGAGGTCGTATGACACTTCCAGCCGTGGCTTCTCCACGGCCGGGGTGAGCGCCGCAGCGATGTCCACCGGGACCAGTGTCGGCGGCCCGACCAGGGTGACCCGCGCGCCCAGCGTGGAGAGCAGCAGGACGTTGGAGCGGGCGACCCGGCTGTGCAGCACGTCACCCACGATGACCACGTTGAGGCCCGCGATCTTCCCGAGCCGGGAGCGCATCGTGTATGCGTCCAGCAGCGCCTGGGTCGGGTGCTCGTGGGTGCCGTCGCCGGCGTTGATCACCGAGCCGTCCACCCAGGACGCCAGCCGGTGCGGCGCGCCGCTGGCCGGGTGCCGGATCACGACGGCGTCGGCGCCCATCGCCTGCAGGGTCAGCGCGGTGTCCTTGAGGCTCTCACCCTTGGAGACGCTGGAGCCCTTGGCCGAAAAGTTGATCACATCGGCGGAGAGCCGCTTGGCCGCCGCCTCGAACGAGATCCGGGTCCGGGTGGAGTCCTCGTAGAAGAGGTTGACCACCGTCCGCCCGCGCAGCGTCGGCAGCTTCTTGACCTCGCGGCCGGCCAGCGCGGCCATCTCGCCCGCGGTGTCCAGGATCAGGGTGGCGGTCTCGGCGTCCAGGTCGGCCGCCGAGCGCAGGTGCTTGATCATCGGGGAACCTCCGAGCCGGAGAGCCGTACCTCGTCGACGCCGTCGTCGGTCTCGGCGAGCGACACGCGCACGCTCTCGGACAGCGCGGTGGGGATGTTCTTGCCGACGTAGTCGGCGCGGATGGGCAGCTCCCGGTGGCCGCGGTCGACCAGCACGGCGAGCTGCACGGAGCTGGGCCGGCCGACGTCGCCGAGCGCGTCGAGAGCGGCCCGCACCGTGCGGCCGGAGAAGAGCACGTCGTCGACGAGGATCACCCGGCGCCCGTCGATGCCGTCGCCCGGGATCTCGGTCTTGCCGAGCGCGCGGGTGGCGTGCAACCGCAGATCGTCGCGGTAGAGGGTGATGTCGAGCGCGCCGACCGGCACGTCTATGCCTTCGAAGGCGTGGATGCGGGCGGCCAGCCGGCGGGCCAGCGGGACACCGCGGGTCGGGATGCCGAGCAGAACTGTGCCGGTGGCCCCGGAGGTCTTCTCAAGAATCTGATGCGCGATCCGGTCGACGACCCGGTGCAGATCAGCTGAGGAAAGAACGGTCTTACCTTGCGAGGTCTTTCCTTGCGCATTACCGATGTGGGTGTCGCTTACTGACGCCACAGCGGACCCCCTTCCCCGCCTCACGGGACGGGTCGTTAAAGGATGTCGGTCAGGGGCCCGAGTGCGGACTTCCTGATGGCTGACGCTACGTTACCAGTGAGCGCGGCGATGACCATGGTGACGTGGCTGACCCGCGGACCAGACGGACGAATGCGGGCAACTCTCTCGCCGGCTCGGTGACTCATCGGTATCCGACACTTGACCAGAGGTTGCAAACTCCGTACCGTCACGCAGCGTAGCGATCCGAGGAAGAACCCTCCGGGCCAGCACAGTACTGGGAGTGTCCGAATGCCGTCTGAGTACGCCAAGTCGTTGGGCGCCCGCCTGCGCTCCATCCGCCAGCAGCAGGGCCTGTCTCTGCAGGGCGTGGAAGAGAAGTCGAACGGCCGCTGGAAGGCCGTCGTGGTGGGCTCGTACGAGCGCGGCGATCGCGCCGTCACCGTTTCGCGCCTCGCCGAACTGGCCGACTTCTACCGCGTCCCCGTCTCGGAACTGCTGCCCGACGGCAGCGGAGTCCGCCTCGAGGCAACCAACAAGATCGTGCTGGACCTGGAGAAGCTGTACGACGCCGCCGGTGAGGACCTGGCGTACGTCGCACGGTACGCCCGGGCCATCCAGCAGCAGCGCGGTGACTACAACGGACGCGTGTTGTCGATCCGTGCCGACGACCTGCGCGCGCTCGCCATCGTGTACGACATCTCGCCGTCCGGCCTCATCGAGCGCCTGACCGAGCAGGGTGTGCTGGTCGCCGACCCGCGGGCGTTCTTCGCCTCCTGATCGCCACCGCCGAAAGAGGGGTCCCGCCTGCGCGGGTCCCCTCTTCGCGTCTGTCCCCGAAGCTGGCGGAAACGGCGACCGCCTGGCATTTTGGGACGGTGTTGATCTACAAGATCCTGCTTCCTTCCGAGTGGTCCGCGTTCCAGGCCGCGGGCCGGTTCGACGGCTCGCCGTTCGACCACAGCAGCGGCTACGTCCACTGCTCATCCCGCGAGCAGGTGGGCGCCACGGCGGCCCGGTTCTTCGCGGACGAGCCGGCCCTGATCATCGTGGCCCTGGACGCGGAGGTGCTCGGCGACCACGTTCGCTGGGAGGAGACCCCGGAGCACGGCTCCTTCCCGCACGTCTACGCGGCGCTGCCGATCGACGCCGTCGTCGCGGCACACCACGCCGCCGGCGCGGCCACGGTCGACGAAACGCTGGGCTGATCGTCCGGGGGTTGCTCTGCGTCAACCTGGTGGCGGGGACGGGCGGCCGGGTCACAGACGGTGTCGAAGGTCCAGAATTTCCAAATGGTGTAAGCCGGGCACGGGACCGGACAAGACCGACCACGGAAACGACGAACGGCCCGGACAAAAGCCCGGGCCGTTCGTGACAAGCCTCACCGACTAGCGAATTCCGCGATTCTTCCCAAAATACCGTTCAGGAACCTCGGGCTATCATCCGTGGACATCTGCTTGGCCAGCTCAACCGCCTCGGAGATCGCCACCGGGTCGTCGATCTCGCCCACGTAGAGCAGCTCGAAGACCGCGATCCGCGCCAGATTGCGATCGATGACCGGCATGCGGTCGATGGTCCAGCCCTCGGCGTAGCTGGCGATCAGCTCGTCGATCCGGTCGAGATTCTTCGCCACGCCCTCGATCAGGCTGACCGTGTAATCCAGGTGGTCGGGGCGCGGCTTGGCGATCCTGTCGAGGTAGGTCGCGAGGACCTGCACCGGCGGCAGATCGCGCATGTCCGCCTCGTAGAGGACGTCCAGCGCCCTTTTGCGCGCCTTGCGGCGCGCCGGCATCTGGGTTTTGGGGCCTTCGGCCATCAGCTACGGCCGAGGTAACGGCCGTCGCGGGTGTCGACCTTGATCTTCTCGCCGGTGGTGATGAAGAGCGGCACGTTGACCGTCGCGCCGGTCTCGACCGTGGCCGGCTTGGTGCCGCCGGTGGAGCGGTCGCCCTGCAGGCCGGGCTCCGTATACGTCACCTCGAGGAAGACGCTGGTCGCCAGCTCGATGTAGAGCGGCACGCCCTCATGGGTCGCCACCGTGGCCTCGGCCTCGGGGAGCAGGTAGTTCGCGTTGTCGCCGACCGTGGGGCCGGGCACGGTGATCTGCTCGAAGTTGTCCAGGTCCATGAAGACGAAGTCCTCACCGTCCTGGTAGAGGTATTGCATCGTGCGCTTGTCCACGGTCGCGGTCTCGACCCTGGTGCCGGCGTTGAACGTCTTGTCCACGACCTTGCCGGAGAGGACGTTCTTGAGCGTGGTGCGCACGAACGCCCCGCCCTTGCCCGGCTTGACGTGCTGGAACTCGACGACGGCCCACAGGGCGCCTTCGAGGTTGAGCACCAGGCCGTTCTTCAGGTCGTTGGTGGAAGCCATGTCCTGCCTTGGTGTTGAAAGCGTGATGGTCTGGAAAGCGTGAAGGTGACCGAGAGAGTTTACCGGCGTAAGCCCTGAACAGGCGAATCGGGTCAGCGCCGCCCCGCGAGATGCCGCAGCGCGAGGCGATAGCCGTCGACGCCGAGGCCCGCGATGACGCCGGTGGCCACCGCCGAGACCACCGAGTGGTGCCGGAACTGCTCGCGGGCGTGGATGTTGCTGATGTGCACCTCGACCAGCGGGGCTCGCAGCATCGCGCAGGCGTCGCGGACCGCGTACGAGTAGTGCGACCAGGCGCCCGGGTTGAGCACGACCGGGGCCTGCTCGTCGGCGGCGGCGTGCAGCCAGCCCAGCATCTCGTGCTCGGCGTCGGTCTGCCGCACCTCGACGTCGAGGCCGAGCGCCTTGCCCTCGGTCACGCACAAGTCGACCAGGTCGGCATAGGTCGTGACCCCGTAGACGTCGACCTGGCGGGTGCCGAGCCGGCCCAGGTTCGGGCCGTTCAGGACGTAGATCTTCCCGTCCGACCGCCCCGCCACCGCCGCTGAGGGATTCACTCGGACACCGCCTCGTACGCCTGGCGCAGCGTCTCCTCCGAGGGCCCGGTCAGGATGCCGGGCCGGGCGAGGCCGTCGAGCACGACGAAGCGCAGCGTGTCGGCGCGCGCCTTCTTGTCGACACGCATGGCGGCGAGCAGCTCCGGCCAGGCGGCGCGCGGGTAGGAGGTCGGCAGCCCCAGCAGCGAGATGACCGAGCGGTGCCGGGCGGCGGTGCCGGGGTCCAGCCGGCCGGACAGCCGGGACAACTCGCCCGCGTAGACGACGCCGACGGCGACCGCGTGGCCGTGCTTCCAGCCGTACCGTTCGTTCTTCTCGATCGCGTGGGCCAGGGTGTGCCCGTAGTTGAGGATCTCCCGCAGGCCGGACTCGCGCAGGTCGTTGCCGACGACGTGGGCCTTGACCCGGATCGCCCGCTCGACCAGCTCGCGCAGCACGGCGCCGCGGGGGTCGGTAGCCGCCGCCGGGTCACCCTCGATCAGGTCGAGGATCACCGGGTCCGCGATGAAGCCGCACTTGGCCACCTCGGCGAGGCCGGCGACCAGGTCGTCGGCCGGGAGCGTGTCGAGCACGTCGAGGTCGCAGAGCACCCCGGCCGGCGGGTGGAACGCGCCGACCAGATTCTTGCCCGCCGCCGTGTTCACCCCAGTCTTGCCGCCGACGGCGGCGTCGACCATGCCGAGCAGCGAGGTGGAGACCGGCACCCAGCGCACGCCGCGCAGCCAGCTGGCCGCCACGAAGCCGGCCAGGTCGGTGACCGCTCCCCCGCCGAGGCCGACGACCACGTCGGTGCGGGTGAAGCCGGCCGCGCCGAGCTCGTCCCAGCAGCGCGCGGCCACCTCGATCGACTTGCCGGCCTCGGCGTCGGGCACCTCGATCGGCAGCGGCCGGATGCCCGCCGCGGACAGCGCGTCGGCCACGGCCGACGCCCGCTCCTTCAGCGGCGGGGCATAGAGCACGGCGGCGCGCACGGCGCCGCCGACCAACTCGGGCAGGGCGGCGAGCAGACCACGGCCGACGAGTACGTCGTAGGGCCGGTCACCGGGCACAGGGATTCGCGTCACGTCGTCCATCAGCCACGATCCTAGTGCTCCGAAAATGGGGTTATAGATTCCTAACCCCATTGCGGGTTACATCTGAGGCATGCCGAAAATCAACGTGTACCTCCCCGACGACCTGGCCGAAGCCGTCCGCGACTCCGGGCTGCCGGTGTCCGCCATCTGTCAGCGCGCCCTGGAGGACGCGGTCCGGCGGATCACCGCGATCCGGCAGACCGCCCTGGGCGAGCTCGACGCCGACCAGCTCGCCGCCCGGCTGCCCTCGTTCACCAGCCGGGCCGTCACCGTCATCGCCTTGGCGATCAACGCCGCCCGGGACGCCGGCGCCCCCAACGTCGGCACCGGCCACCTGCTGCGGGCCATGATCACCGAGGGCGAGAACCTGGCGCTGCGGGTGCTGCGGGCGCTGGAGATCGAGCCGGCCGCGCTGAGCTGGGCGGAGAAGGACGAGCCGGGCGGCGGGCCGGGCCTGCGGTACAGCACGCCCGCCGCGAGCGCCCTGGAGCTGCTCACCGCCGAGGCGACCACGCTGGGACACAACTATGTGGGCTGCGAGCACCTGCTCATCGGCCTCGCGGCCGAGCCCGACGGCATCGCCGGGCGGGCGCTGCGCGAGGCGGGCGCCGACGCCAAGTCGGTGCGCCGCACGGTCTCCGCCGCCCTCGGCGGCTACGCCCACCTGCGGGCGACGAAGCCGCCGGCCGGGCCGGAGGAGCTGACTGCGGTGGTACGCCAGGAGCTCCGTCCCCTGGTCCAGCGGATCGAGGCCATCGAGGCGCGGCTGGCCTGAGGATCGAGGCTCGGCCTAGCCCGTGTTTCGTAAGGGGGCCGGGCTGCGCCGGGCCCAGGCGCCGCCTGGCCGCACGCCGGGACCGCCCAGATACAACACCGGTATCCGGACGATCCCGTCGCACACCCAGCCGACCCCTGGACTCCGCCTCGCCGTCGACCCCCTTACGAAACACGGGCTAGCGGGCGGCGTACCGGACGAGCTGCGCGGCGTGCTCGGCGAGCGCGGTCCGCAACTCGTCCGGCCGGACCACCGTGAACGGCCAGCCCAGGCCGGCGAGCATCTGCGCCATGCCGGGCAGGCTCTGTGCCCGACAGCTCAGCCGGACCCCGTCCGCGACCTCGGTGATGTCCGCCACGGCGGCGGGCACCCGGCGGCGCACCTGGGCGACGTCGGCCTCGATCAGCACCTCGACCTCCCACTTCCAGGGCAGCCCGGCCCATTGCCGGGTGACGTGCGCGACGGCGTCGAAGTTCGGCGGCGCCTCGAAGTCCTCGCCGGTCGGCGCGGCGGCGACGATCCGGTCCAGGCGGAACGACCGGATCTCGTCGCTGCGCTGGTCGTGGGCCACGAGATACCACCGCCCGCTGTGGAAGACGAGCCCGTAGGGATCGACCTGCCGCCGGCTGACCCGCATCGGCGGCTCCCGGCCCGGGCCGGTGTCCGGCGGCTGGTCGGCGTCCGGGCGGCGCTGCGGGGCACGGTAGGTGATGGCGAGACGCTGCTGCGAGCGGGTGGCCGTGCCCAGGGTGAGCAGCAGGTCGGCGGTGGCGGGGGCACCCGTACGGGGTGCGTCCGGCTCGCGGCGGCGCGCGGTCAGGCCCAGGCTGGCGCGCAGGGCCGCCAGGCGGTCGGCCAGGGCGGCGGGGAGGACCCGGGTGATCTTCGCTTCGGCGGCGGCGCCGGCCGGGGCGTCCGTCGCCAGTCCGAGGCTGTCGGCGGCGACCAGGCCCAGCACCACCGCCACGGCCTCGTCGTCGGTGAGCATCAGCGGCGGGAGCTTGAAGCCGGGCAGCAGCCGGTAGCCGCCGTACCGGCCGCGCTCGGCCGTCACCGGGATGCCCAGTTCGGCGAGCGTGCCCGCGTACCTTCGGACCGTGCGCTCGTCGACCGCGAGCCGCGCGGCGAGGTCGCCGCCCGTGATCCGGCGGTGGGCCTGAAGCAACTCCAGCATGGCCAGGACGCGCGAGGCGGGGTGTGGCATGCCGGAGATTCTCCACCCGATACCGGACCGGAATCGTCCGGTATCGCTTCTAGCGTGGTGGGCATGACGACATACGTTCTGGTTTCCGGCATGTGGCTCGGCGGATGGGCCTGGCACGACGTGACAGCCGCGCTGCGCGGCGCCGGGCACGAGGTCTTCCCGCTCACCCTGACCGGCGTCGCCGACCGCGCCCACCTGCTGGGTCCGGGCGTGGATCTGGACACCCACACCGAGGACATCGTCCGGCTGGTCGAGACCGAGGACCTGCGGGAGGTGGTGCTGGTCGGGCACAGCTACGGCGGGATGCCGGTGAGCGCGGCGGCACTGCGACTGCGGGACCGGATCGCCCGGGTGATCTATGTGGACAGCGGTCCGCTGCCGGTCGGCACGACCCAGCAGTCGATGTCCGGGGAGCCGGCCGGCGAGGGTGACGCGGTGCCGCCGCGCGACTGGGATCCCGGCGCGGACCCGGTGCTGCTGGCCGGGCTGGACGAGGCGGCGCTGACGCTGCTGCGTACGCGCGGCACGCCGCACCCGCGCGCCTCGGTGACGCAGCCGCTCGGCGCCCGGGCCACCTCGGCCGAGCTGCCGACCACGCTGGTGTCCTGCACCTTCGCGCCGGAGCAGATCAAGGAGCTGAGGGCCGCGGACCACCCGTTCTTCTCGGGTCTCACCGAGGCCGAGATGGTGTCGCTGCCCACCGGCCACTGGCCGATGCTGAGCGAGCCGGCCGCGCTAGCCGCGATCCTTGAGCAGCGCGGCTAGCTCGGCGGCGATCTCCTCGGGCGCGCGGGCGTCGGTGGCGATCGTGTGGGTGGCCACCTCGGCATAGAGCGGGCGGCGCTGCTCCATCAGGTATTTCAGGGTCGCCCGCGGGTTCACGGTGAGCAGCGGGCGGCCCGCGCCGAGCCCGACCCGCTTGACCGCGTCGGACAGCTCGACGGACAGGAACACCACGGTGTGCGCCCGCAGCGCCTCACGGGTGCCGTCGTGCAGGATCGAGCCGCCGCCGAGGGCGAGCACGCCGGTGAACGAGCCGAGCGCCTCGGCGATCGTCGAGCGCTCCAGGGCCCGGAAGGCGTCCTCGCCGTCGTCGAAGAAGATCTCCGGGATCGGCTTGCCGGCCCGCTGCTCGATCAGGTGATCGGTGTCGGCGAAACCGACGCCGAGCAGCGCGGCCAGAGCCTGCCCGACCGTCGTCTTGCCCGCGCCGGGCGGGCCGACGATCACCGCGGCCGGAGCCGTCACCGGATCAGCAGACTGTCGAGATAGCCGGCGAGGTTGCGGCGGATCTCGGCCACCGAGTCGCCGCCGAACTTCTCCGTCGCGGCCTCGGCCAGCACCAGCGCGACCATCGCCTCGGCGACCACCGCGCCGGCCGGCACCGCGCACACGTCCGAGCGCTGGTTGATCGCCGTGGTCGCCTCGCCGGTCAGCACGTCGACGGTCTGCAGGGCCCGGTTCAGCGAGGAGATCGGCTTCAGCGCCGCGCGGACCCGCAGGTTCTCGCCGTTGGTGATGCCGCCCTCCAGGCCGCCGGCCCGGTCGGTGATCCGGCGTACGCCGTCCGCGGTCGGGATGATCTCGTCGTGCGCGACCGAGCCGCGCGAGCGAGCCTGGGTGAACCCGTCACCGATCTCGACGCCCTTGACCGACTGGATCGACATCAGCGCGGTGGCCAGCCGGGCGTCGAGCTTGCGGTCCCACTGCACATGCGAGCCCAGCCCCGGCGGCACGGCCCAGGCCAGCACCTCGACGATGCCGCCCAGGGTGTCCGCGTCCTTCTTCGCCGCGTCGACCTCGGCCACCATCCGGGCGCTCGCCTCGGGGTCGAGGCAGCGCAGCGGGTCGGCGTCGATCCGGTCGGCGTCGGCCGGCGCGGGGATCAGGCCCGCCTTCGCGGCGACCGAGCCCAGCTCGATGACGTGCGAGACGATGTCGATGCCCAGCGCCTGCTTGATCAGCGCCTTGGCGACCACGCCGACGGCGACGCGGGCGGCGGTCTCCCGCGCGCTGGCGCGCTCCAGGATCGGCCGGGCGTCGGTGTGCCCGTATTTCTGCATGCCGGCCAGGTCGGCGTGGCCGGGCCGCGGGCGGGTCAGCGGCGCGTTGCGGGCCTGCGCCGCCAGCTCGTCCGGGTCCACCGGGTCGGCGGCCATCACGGTGCGCCACTTGGGCCACTCGGAGTTGCCGATCCGGATGGCGACCGGGCTGCCCAGCGTCAGGCCGTGCCGCACGCCGCCGATGATCTCGATCTCGTCCTGCTCGAACGCCATCCGCGCGCCCCTGCCGTAGCCGAGGCGGCGACGCGCGAGATCGCGGCCGATATCCTCGCTCGTCACCCGCACGCCGGCGGGGACCCCTTCGAGAAGGGCGACGAGCGCCGGGCCATGGGATTCACCTGCGGTAAGCCAACGCAACACGGGTGACAGTCTGGCACGCGAGCGTCGCGGCCCGCTTCGCCGGGCGCCGCCGTCCCGCCTTGCGGACCGCCGGAAACGTCGGAGCTATGGTCCGGTGGTGTCCTCGCAGCCCACCGCGCCGCCCGCCCAGCCCGTTCCGCACGCCCACGGACGGCTGCTCGTGGTCATGCTCGGGCTCATCACGGCGATCGGCCCGCTGTCGCTGGACATGTACCTGCCCGCGTTCCCGGCCCTGTCGGCCGAGCTCGGGGTACCCGACGCGCAGGTGCAGCTCTCGCTGACCACGTGCCTGATCGGGCTGGCGGCGGGGCAACTGGTCTGCGGCCCGCTCAGCGACCGCTGGGGGCGGCGCCGGCCGCTGATCATCGGCGTCGGCGCGTACGCGGTCTTCTCCTTCCTTTGCGCGCTCGCCCCGAACGCCCCGGTCCTGGCCGGGGTCCGCCTGATGGAGGGCATCGCGGGCGGCGTCGGCGTCGTGGTCGCCCGGGCCATCGTGCGCGACCTGTATTCCGGGGTCGCCGCCGCGAAGTACTTCTCCCGGCTCGTCCTGGTCTTCGGGGTGGCACCGATCGCCGCGCCGAGCCTGGGCAGCGCGGTGCTGAAGGTGACGTCGTGGCACGGCATCTTCGTCGCGCTCGGCATCATCGCCACCCTGCTCCTCGCCCTGATCGTCTGGCGCATGCCGGAGACGCTGCCGCCGGGCCGGCGCAGCCCGGGCGGGCTGGCCGACACCGCCCGCACGGCCCGCACCCTGTTCACGGACCGGATCTTCCTGGGGTACGCGCTCGCGCAGGCGTTCGCGTTCGCCGCCCTGTTCAGCTACATCTCGGGTTCGTCCTTCGTGCTGCAGGACGGCTACGGCATCTCCCCCACGACGTTCAGCCTGCTGTTCGGCCTGAACGCGTGCGGGCTGATCGTGCTGAGCCAGGCGAACGGCAGGCTGCTGGACCGGTTCGCACCCCGCGGGCTGTTGCTCGGCACCCTGACGGCGCAGGCCTCGGCGGGCGGCGTCATCCTGGCGGCGGCCCTGCTGGGCAGCCTGCCCGCGCTGATCGCCGGCCTGTTCGCGCTGGTCAGCACGATCGGCATGGTCACACCGAACGCGACCGCGCTGGCCCTGGACCGGCACCCCGAACGCGCCGGGACGGCGGCGGCACTGCTGGGCGGCTTCCAGGCGGTGACCGCGGCCCTGGCGGCGCCGCTGGTCGGCTTCGGCGACTCGGGCCGGGGCGGCCCGATGGCGCTCGCCATCGTCAGCTTCGCCCTGGTGGCATTGCTGTCGGTGCTGGCCCTGACCCGATCCCGCGCCACGGCCTGAGGCGCCGGATCATGCCCTCGCGAGCACCGGCCGGTGCCCTGGCGAGCGGTCAGCGGACGCCGGCCGCCGCGGTCAGGGCCGCCCGCATCGCCGCCTCGGGAGCCGGAACCACGCCGGTGAAGTGCTCGAACTGGCCCAGGGCCTGAGCCAGCAGCAGGTCCAGTCCGGACACCACCGGGATCCCGTTGCCGGCCGCGGCGGCGGCCAGCGGCGTGGGCCACGGGTCGTAGATCGCGTCGAACAGGACCGAGCCGGGGCGCCAGCGCACCGCGGCCGCCAGCTCGTCGGCCGCGCCCTTGGGCACGGTCGAGATCACCGCGTCGGCGTCGAACGCCGCGGGCGCGTCCGCCCAGTCCACGCCGGTGATCGTCAGGCCCAGCGCGGCCGCCGCGGGCGCCAGCTCCGCCCGGGCCTGCGGGCGGCGGGTCACCACGGTCACCTCGGCGGCGCCCAGCTGGGCGGCGGCGGCCAGGGCGGCCCGGGCCGTGCCCCCGCCGCCGAGCACCGTGACGGCCGGGCCGGCTGCCAGTCCCGCGTCGCTGAGCACCCGGACCATGCCCGGGACGTCGGTGTTGTCGGCGAACCAGGTGCCGTCGGGACGGCGTACCAGGGTGTTGGCCGCGCCGATCGCGGTCGCGACCGGCGACGCCGCCGCGGCCAGGGTGAGTGCCACCTCTTTGAGCGGCATGGTCAGCGACAGGCCGGCCCACTCCGGCCCGAGGCCGGCCACCAGGCCCGGCAACTCGGCCTCGGCACATTCGATCGCGGTGTACGACCAGGTCAGCAACCCGGCGGCGGCGAAGCCCGCGGTATGGATGACCGGCGACAGCGAGTGACCGATGGGCTTGCCGCAGACGGCGGCCCGCCGGCCGCGCTCAGTGGATCGCACAGGCACAGATTAGGCGATGGCCGGCCCGCCGAGCCGAGGCCCAGCGCGACCGGCCAACCGGCCGTGGGTCAGAGGACCCCGTTCTTCTTCGCGGTCTCGATGTTCTTCAGGTGCTGCGTGTAGCTCTGGGTGAACGCGGAGTGACCCTGCTTGTCGATGGCCACGAAGTACAGCCAGTTGCCCTTCGGGGGCACGAGCGCGCCCTGCATGGCGGCCTTGCCGGGGTTGTTGATCGGCGTCGGCGTCATCCCGTCCTTGCCGTGCAGGCGGTACGGGTTCTTCGGGTCCGTCAGTTCCTTGTCGGTCATCTTCGCCGACGACTTCGTCGCCTTGCCGGTGAGCTGGTAGTAGTAGTTGATCCCGACGTCGAACTCCAGGCACTTGCAGTGGAAGTCTTTGCCGTAGAGCCGGTTGTAGGCGACCCGGGAGACCTTGCCGAGGTCGGCGGCGTTACCCGCCTCGGCCTGCGACAGCGACGCCACGGTCAACACCTCGTACGGGCTGATGTTGAGCTGGCCCTCCGCCTGCTTCACGAAGTTGATCTCCGTGGCGACGGTCATGAAGTGCTGGATCATGAGCTGGAGATATTCGGTAGCCGTGCCCTTCGGGGGGAACTCGTAGGTGTCCGGGAAGAGGAAGCCCTCGACCGACTTGGTCACCTTCTGCCCGTCGGTGCGGTTGAACCAGAAGTCGGGGATGCCCAGGGCGACCGGATCCTTGGCCGCCGCCTTGAACTCCGCCACCGGCACGCCGGTCGCCTTCGCCAGGATGTCGTACACCTGATTGGCGGTCTTGCCCTCGGGGATCGTGACGCCGTTGGTGATCCGGGACTTCGGATCGAGCATCAGGGTCACGGCCTGCGCGGCAGCCATCTGCTTGCGCATGTTGTAGGTGCCGGACTGGATGTTCTTGCCCTTGGGGTTCGCGCCCGCCGCGTCGGTGAAGGCCGCTGTGCTCTTCACCACATCGGCGTCGACCAGGGCGTTGCCGATCTCGGTCAGCGACGAGTCCTTGGCGATCTTGACCTGCACCGGATCGGTGCCGGCGCCGTCGTAGTCGGCCGCCGTGAAGAAGCCCTTGATCTTCGAATAGCCCAGGTATCCGCCGACGCCGAGCACGCCCAGCAGGAGAAACACCATGATGAAGGCGACCGCGGACTTGGCGCCCTTGCCCTCACCCTTCGCGCCGCGAGAACCCCGCCGGTGCCGGGGTCTGCCCTTTTCGGCCTGCTCGTCGAACGCCAGGTCCAGCTCGTCGATCATCTCGTCTGCCTCCGCTGCGCGTCCAGCCAGCTCTGCAGGATCTCCACCGCGGCCGCCTGGTCGACGACCGCCCGTTGCCGTTTACCCCGCACGCCACGTTCGGCCAGCCTACGAGTTGCGACCACGGTCGACATCCTCTCGTCCGCCAGGACGACCGGCACGAGCCCGGCTGCTCGTTCCAGGCGACCAGAGTACGCACGAATGTCGATGGCGGCAGCCCCCTCTTCGCCGTTGAGGCGCACGGGGAGGCCCACTACGATCTGCGCCACCTCGTGCTCCCCCACGAGGCGGACGAGCTCAGCTATGTCACTGGGGACGGCGTCGGGCGCCGCACCCATGTCACGGGCGAGGGTGACCAGGGGGGTGGCCAAGATCCCGTCAGGGTCACTGAGTGCGACCCCGACCCGGACCTTACCCACATCCACGCCCAACCGCCTACCCCGCGGCAACGGGAACATTTCGCCGGCCTCCCTCTCAGGCGGCCTCGCCAACCGCCTTCTCCACCGCTGCGAGCAAGACATTCACCTGGTCAGCGGGCACTCCGCCACCCTGCGCGAGATCGGCGTTACCGCCGCCCCGGCCGGAGAGCGCGCCCTTGACCAGGTCGGCCGCGGACAAGCCACGATTCTTCGCTGTGGCGTTGATCGCTACAATGAGTGACGCTTTGCCGTTCGATCGGGCCGCGACCGCGACCACCGCCGGGCGGGCGGCGTCGATCTTGCCCCGAATCTCCTGAGCTAGGGTACGCACATCGTTGGTCGCCGCGCCCTCGGGTGCCTCCGTGCCGACGAAAGCCACGCCACGCAGATCGCGCGCCTGCGCCGCCAGCGCCCCGGCACCGCCGAGCACCAGCTGCGCGCGCATCTTCTCGAGCTCCTTCTCGGCGTCGCGCAGGGCGGTCACGGTCTGCTCGACCCGCTCCGCCACCTGGTCGCCGGGCACCCGGAACAGCTCCGCGAGCCGCGAGACCAGCAGGTGCTCCTTGGCCAGGAAGCCGAACGCGTCGATGCCGACGAGCGCCTCGACCCGGCGCACCCCGGCGCCGATCGACGACTCGTGCAGGACCTTCACCAGGCCCAGCTGACCCGAGCGGGCCACGTGCGTGCCGCCGCAGAGCTCGCGCGCGTAGTCGCCGACTTCAACCACTCGGACCTCGTCGCCGTACTTCTCCCCGAACAGGGCCATCGCGCCGAGCCGGCGCGCCTCCTCCTGCGAGGTGACGAACGCATGAACTTCGAGGTCACGCAGCAGCACCTCGTTGACCTGCTGCTCGACGTCGTGCAGCACCGCGGGCGAGACGGCCCCGGGGGTGTTGAAGTCGAAGCGCAGCCGGCCCGGCGCGTTCAGCGAACCCGCCTGGGTCGCCGACTCGCCGAGGAACGCCCGCATGGTCTGGTGGATCAGGTGCGTCGCGGTGTGCGACCGCGAGATCGCCTTGCGGCGGGTCACGTCGATCTCGGCGAAGCCCGTCTCGCCCGCGCGCACCTCGCCCCGGACGACCCGCGCCTTGTGCACGATCAGGCCGGGCAGCGGCTGCTGCACGTCGACGACCTCGACCTGGCCGCCGCCGACGTTGATCAGGCCGGTGTCGGCCTGCTGGCCGCCGCCCTCGGCGTAGAACGGGGTGGTGTCGAGCACGAGCTCGACGTAGTCACCCTCGCCCGCCGCCGCGACGCTGGTGCCGCCGGAGCCGAGCATCGCGCGCACCCGCGACTCGCGGGAGACCTCCGCATAGCCGGTGAACTCGACCGGGCCGCCGTTGTCGAGCATGGCGCGGTACGCCGACATGTCCACGTGGCCGGTCTTGCGCGCGGCCGCGTCCGCCTTCGCGCGGGACCGCTGGTCGGCCATCAGCCGGCGGAAGCCCTCCTGGTCGACGTCGAGGCCCTGCTCGGACGCGATCTCCAGGGTCAGGTCGATCGGGAAGCCGTACGTGTCGTGCAGCTGGAACGCCTGCGCGCCGCTGAGCTTGGCCCCGCCCGACTTCTTGGTGTCGGTGATCGCCGAGTCGAGGATCGTCGTGCCCGCGCGCAGGGTGGACAGGAACGCCTCCTCCTCCGCGTACGCGTACGTGGAGATCCGGCCGAACTCCTTCGCCAGCTCCGGATAAGACGGCGCCATGCAGTCGCGCGCCACCGGCAGCAGCTCGGGGAACGTCGCGCCCTGCCAGCCGAGCAGGCGCATCGCGCGGATCGCCCGGCGCATGATCCGGCGCAGCACGTAGCCGCGGCCCTCGTTGGACGGGGTGATCCCGTCACCGATCAGCATCAGCGCGGTGCGGACGTGGTCGGCGATCACGCGCAGCCGCACGTCATCGGGGTGCGACTCGCTGGCCTCGTGACCCGAGTGCGCGCCGTAGACCTTGCCGGCCAGCTCCGCGGCCCGCGCCAGGATCGGCTTGACCTCGTCGATCTCGTACAGGTTGTCGACGCCCTGCAGGATCGACGCGACCCGCTCCAGGCCCATGCCGGTGTCGATGTTCTTCTTGGGTAGATCACTGACGATCGTGAACTGATCCTTGCTCTTCACGTCGGTGATCTCGTACTGCATGAAGACCAGGTTCCAATACTCCATGTACCGGTCCTCGTCGACCTCCGGGCCGCCCTCCTTGCCGTAGGAGGGGCCGCGGTCGTAGAAGAGCTCGGAGCAGGTGCCGCCCGGGCCGGGGATGCCCATGTGCCACCAGTTGTCCTTCTTGCCCCGGCGCACGATCCGCTCGGCGGGCACGCCGGTCGCGCGCCACATCTCGAACGCCTCGTCGTCGTCGAGGTAGACGGTCGGCCAGATGCGCTCCGGGTCCAGCCCGAAACCACCCTGCTCGATCGGGTTGACCGACAGCTCCCAGGCGAGCCGGATGGCCTCCGCCTTGAAGTAGTCGCCGAACGAGAAGTTGCCGTTCATCTGGAAGAAGGTGCCGTGCCGGGAGGTCTTGCCGACCTCGTCGATGTCCGGCGTCCGGATGCACTTCTGTACGCTCACCGCGCGCGGATACGGCGGGGTGCGCTGGCCCAGGAAGAACGGCACGAACTGCACCATGCCGGCGTTGATGAACAGCAGGTTCGGGTCGTCGATGGCGGGCAGCGGGGCACTCGGCACGACCGTGTGCCCGTTCGCCTCGAAATGCGCCAGGAAGCGCCGCTTGATCTCCGCCGTCTTCATCGCTGTTCCTCACTCGCGTGTCGCCCGTGCGTGCCGTCACGCAGCTCGGCGAATTGGTCGTCGTACAGTTCGCCCGCGGCGAAGGCCTCGTGGATCTCCTGCTCGCGTTCGGTCATTCCGGCACGGACGTCGTCCACGAAGCTACGCAACGACTCGACGAGACCGCCAGCGGATTGCGACAGCGAGGTGGCGATGCCGGTGGGGGTGAACTCGTTGGCCTTACGGGTGACCTTGCGCACGACGATGGCGCCGACGGCCAGGCCGACACCCAGCCAGAGCAGCCGCTTCATGGCGGTGTTCCTTCCAGGAGAAAGTGGTCAGCGGGCCGCGCGGGCGCCCTTGCGGCGCTGCTTGAGGGAGGCGCGGACCTCGCGCTCGTCCTCGGCGTGCCGGCGCGCGGCGGCGGCCTTGCGCAGGCCGTAACCGAACGACGCCACCTTGATCAACGGGTTGGCGGCGGCAGCGGACACGACGGTGACCAGATTGGCCACGCTCGCCGTGACGTTCTGCGCGTGCTCGGTCATCGTGTCGACCTTGGCCAACTGCACGTTCACACCGTCCAAAGAGACCTGGACCTGGCCCAGCGCGGTGTTCACATTGCCCACCGTCTCGGTGACGTTGCCGAGCAGCGGCCCGGTGCGATCGTTCAGATCGTTGATCGCCTGGGTGGCGGCGTCGACGGTGTGGCGCAGCTTGAGAATCGGGACGGCGAGCACCAGCACGAGCATCAAAAACGCGCCCGCCGCGATCAGGCCCGCGATTTCTCCGGCGGTAACGTCCATCTACGCGTCTCCTCTACTGACGTGCCTCACAGCGTGACAACGTGCAGACCCTACCGTCCGTGACCGGTACGCGCGTCACGACGCCGTCGGTGTCGGATCCGTCAGAGGATCGTCCGTCAGCACGGGATCGGGCGTCTCGCCGATCAGGGAGGGATCCACGGGCGGCTGGGGCCTGACCCGAGGGTCGGTGACCGCGTTCTGCACCTTGATGCTCACGGTCGACCCGGTGCACTTGGCCGGATCCGCGGAGGGCGGCAGCCCGTCGGGCCCGAGGGACGGCAGCGCGGCCGGGTCCTGGGCGGCGACGGCGTCGACGGCGCATTCCGGCAGCCGCACCCACAGGTCCAGAGTGAACTCGTCCCTGGTCCAGCAGGTATACCGACCGGACGGATTCGGCTGATCGGAGCAGTCGCCGCCCCGGATCCGCCAGCCGGCCTCGGTGAGCGCGGCGGCGTAGACCTTGTCGGTCTCCTCGAACGGCCGGTCGGACTGCGCGGTCCGCTCCCGGAACCGACAGTCGATGAAGCACCAGATGCTGCCACTGGTGCGATCATCGACCCGCTTGTCGGCCCAGCCGGGCACACTGAGCGCGTCGAGCGAGTTGAAAACCGGATCCCGCGTCGCCGACCGGATCCCGAACAGCAAGGGCAGCAACCCGAGCACGATCACGCTGAGCGTGACCAGGGTGATGACCCGCAGCCGCCGCTCGGTCCGCAGCTTGGCCCGCAACCCGGCGCCGGCACCCCGCAACCCACCGGGCGACTCCTGCGCACCGTCGTCGTCGGTCACCGCCGAACGAACGGCAGGACCCCCGTCAGCTGCGGCCCGATCGGATGCGACCCCATCAGAAACGGCCCGATCGGGTACGGCCCGATCAGGTACGGCCACAGCGCCGACAACCGCAGCGGCGACAACCCGCCCGGGTGGCGTGACCAGACCGGCACCCCGCCCAGGCACAGCAACCTGCCCGGTGCCCCGCGTGACCTCAGCCTTGCCCCGCCCGGGCACCTCAGCAGCACCACGACCGGGCACCTCTGCAGCACCACGACCAGGCACCTCGGCGGCACCAGCACCCGGCACCTCAGCAGCACCACGACCAGGCACCTCAGCAGCGCCACGACCGGGAACCACGGCCGCGCCGCGACCCGAGAACTCGGCGGCACCAGAACCAGGCACTTCCGCGGCACCGCGAGGAACCGCAGCCGCACCACGACCCGAGAACTCAGCGGCACCAGAACCAGGCACCTCCGCGGCACCGCGAGGAACCGCAGCCGCACCACGACCAGGGAACTCAGCAGCACCAGGCACCTCGGCAGCGCCCCGACCAGGGACTCCAGCGGCGCCGCGGCCCGGGACCGCAGCCGCGCCGCGGCCGGGGATCTCAGCCTTGCCTCGGCCGGGCACCTCCGCGGCACCGGGCACCGCGGCGGCACCGCGGCCGGGGGTGCCGGCGTTGCCACGGTCGGGAAGATCTGCAGGGCCGCGCCCTTGTAGGACATCGCCGGTGCCATAGCCGGGGGGCACCTCGGCGGCGCCCCGCCCGGGCAGGACATCAGCGCCGCCCCTGCTCTGCGGCAGGTCGGGAATGCCGCGCCCGGACGTCACCGGACCACTGCCGTGGCCCGCGGGCACCTCGGCCGAGCCTCGGCCGGGCAGCGCCGGACCGATCCCGCGCACGGGCCGGCCGGGATCGCCCAGGCTGACCGGACGCGAACCCGCGCCGGTGTGCTCGTCGTCATGCGGTCCGGCGAGGCCGCTCGGGTGGCCGGAACCCGCTGGCCCACCGGGCTGCCGTGCTCCAGCAAGGCCGCTGGGCTGCCCAGGACCGGCAAAACCACCGGACTGGCCCGGACCGGCCGGCCCGGGACGGCCGTGACCGGCAGGACCGCTCGGCTGACCAGGACCGCCCGGCTGACGGAGACCGCCAAGCTGACCGGGACTGACCGGACGACCGGGACCGCCCGGCTCATCAGGGCCGACAGGACGGCCGGAACCAGGCTCACCCGGACCGATATGACGACCGGAACCAGAATCACCAGGCCCGATAGGACGACCGTGACCAGGCTCACCAGGCCCGATTGGACGACCGTGACCAGGCTCGCCAGGGCCGGCGGGACGACCGTGACCAGGCTCACCAGCGGCGCCGGGCTGGCCGGCACCCGCGAAGCCGCCCGGCTGACCGGGAGCGGCTGGACGGCCGGGGCCAGCAGGACCACTGGGCACACCGGGCCCACCGGACCGCGGCAGGCCGCCGGGCTGGCCGGGACCTGCCTGGCCACGCTGCGAAGAACCCGTCGAACCGCCCGGGCCAGGCCGACCCGGGCCGCCGCGATGACCGGGCCCGCCCGGCTGACCAGGACCACTCGGCTGACCGCGGTCGCCCAACTGACCAGGACCGCCCGGCTGACCGGGACCGCCCGGCTGACCGGGGCCACTCAACTGACCGGGGCCGCCCGGCCGAGCGGCCCGAGGCAGCCCACTGGGCTGGCCCGGACTGCCGGGCTGGCCCGGAGCTCCGGGCTGATTCGGAGCGCCGGGTAGGCCGCTGGGCTGGCCAGGACCGGAGAGGCCACGAGACTGACTGCCGGGTGCGGGGCTGCTCGGACGGATCGGCAGCCCACTCGGGCTGACCGGGCTGTTCGGGTCGCGTCCCGGGCCGCCTGGGCCGTTCGGCTGCTGGCCCGGCGCGCCGCGGCCGGGTGCGGCACGCCCCGGGCCACGGACCGCGCCGGCGCTGTGCTGACCGCTCTCGGTGAGGCCGGAACCGTGCTTGCCGGGGCCGGCGAAAGCGCCAGGCTGGCCAGCCGGACCGGCCGGACGCCCGGGGGCACCAGCAAGACCGCTCGGCTGCTGGTCGGGCGTGACGCGGCCACCTGCCGATCGACCCGGCACGGCGCGTCCCGCGCCCGGAGGTTGGCCAGGCCCGGCCTGCCCCGGCGCCGATTGAAGCGCGCTCGGCTGGCCCGGTCCGGGACGACCGGTGCCGTGCTGCCCTGGTCCGGGACGACCGGCACCCTGCTGACCTGCACCGGGAACGCCGGTGTCGTGCTGACCCGGACGGCCTGCGTCCGGCTGACCCGGGCGGGGGCGACTGCCCGGCCCGGCTGGACCGGTTCCGGGCTGGCCTGCTCCGGGTTGGCCCGGTGGCGGGGCCACACCGGGCTGACCTGGGCCCTGACCTGGGCCTTGACCGGGGACCGGGCGGCCCTGCGGCTGACCGGGCCGTGCGGCTCGCCCAGTTCCTCGCTTGGCCGCTCGGGCCGCGGCCTCTCCGGCGCGCGCGATCTGGCCGGTGGTGCCGATGACGCCGGAGGTGCTGCCGGCCATCGCCCCGGCACGGCCCGGGACGGCGGGCGTGCGCACCCCTTCGCGGCCGGGCACGACGGGCGGTACGACCGCTGACGCGCGAACCGGGCCGGTGGTGGGGCTGGGGCCGCCGCGACCGGCGGGACCGGGACCGGCGGCAGGGGCACCGCCGCGGCCGCGCGGGCCCGCGGCGCCGCGACGGCCGATCGATCCGGTGCCGGGCTCGTCGTCGGGGTCGGGGGCGCCGTGCTGGCCGGTGGACGGGAGCGCGCCGGTGTGCTGGCCGAGGTTGTCGCCGGACTGCTGTCCAGGGTCGGGACGGCCGTGCCGGCCGCCACCCTCGCCGGGGTAGTTGTCGGGGCGGGCGTGCGCGGCCGGGCCGGCACTGTGCGCGCCGAAGGAGTGTCCGTCGCCACCCGGGGCGGCCGACACCGGGCGGCTGGGGCCGCCGGCCCGCCGGGCGGCGTGCCCGCCAGTGGTGAAGCCGCTGGCCACATCGGGCGCGGCATGCCCACCGAACGACTCCGGCGCGGCGTGCCCACCGGACACGGGCGCGACCGGCCCGTCAAACGATTCCGGCGCGGCGTGCCCACCAGACGACGGAGACACGGCATAGCCACCAGACGGCGGCGCGGCGTAGTCACCAGGCGGCGCAGGCGCGGCATAGCCACCAGACGATGGCACGGCGTAGTCACCAGGCGACGCGGGCGCGGCGTGCCCACCAGATGTAGGCGCGGCGTAGCCACCAGGCGGCGGAGGCGCGGCGTGCCCACCGCGTACAGGATCGGGTTGGTCCGGCGCGGCATGGCCGCCGCGGCCGGGTCGCCCGGGCGGAGGCGCGTATCCGCCCTGGTCGGGACGGCCTCGGCCGGGAGGCGGCGCGCCGGGGGCGGGCTGGTCGGGCCAGCCCGGACCCGCCGGGCGGTTTCCGGGATCCTGGTGCCGGGCGGCACGGCTGGCGGGCGACACCGGTCCACCCGGCAGCGGCCCCGCCGCCGCGGCACGACGGCCACCGGTCGGCGGCCCGGCCTGTCCCATCGGCGGCCCGGCCTGTCCCGCCTGTGCGGGTGAGCCGGGCCAGGCGGGCGACGTCGGCCGCACGCCGGGCACCTCGGGAGCGTTGCCTGAGGCGGGCACTTCCGGGGTGGGACCGACCGCCGGGAACCCGCCGGACGGGCTCGGGTCGATCCAGCCGCCGCGGTGCCCGGGGTCGATCTGCCGGCGGCTGTGGCCGGGGGCCGACGCGTCGCCGGGCCCGGGAGTCTCGGGAGCCGCTCGCCGACCGGGCGGACGCACCCCGGGCTCGCCGCGATCCATCGGGGCGTGCCGTCCGGCGGATGGGTCCTGACCTGGCACGACCTGGCCGGGCGGCGCCTGCCTTGGTCCGGCCGCGTGCGCGCCGGAGCCGGTCTGCCAGGACGGCGGCTGATCGGCACCGGCCGGGCCGGCCGGGAATCCCGGGGTGACCGGCGGCCGGTATGCCGCCGCTGAACCCGGCACCGGTGCGGAACCCGAGCCGGCGGGCGGACCTGGAATGACCGGCGACCGTGAGCCGGCCGAAGGCCCCGGCGCTGCGCCGGCGCGTGGGTCGACGGGGAACTGCGGGCCGGCTGAGAAGTGTGGATCGGCTGGGGAGCCCGGGCCGGCCGGGGCGCCGGGAGCAGCGGCGCTCGGAGCCGCCGGGGATCGTGGCGCTGCCGGGAACGGCGAGTCGTCCTCCACAGCGTCGTCGGGCCCGGGGGCGCGGCGGCCGCTCTTGCTCGTCTTGGCCTCGCCGGCCGGGGCGCCGGGGCCGATCGCCGAGCGCTCCTCCTTGGCGGTGCGCAGTTCGTCGAGCCAGCCGGTCTCCTCGCGGGGCACCTCGACAGGCTCGACGGGCTCCGGCCGACCGCGACCGAACAGGCGGCGGCTGCGGCCTGCCTGTTCGCGCTGGTCGGCGTCGTCGTCGGGCCTCTCGGCACCGCGCCTGCTCACGGCTGATCCTCTCCGGCGGCTGGGCCGCTGTCGTTCACCTTCGGCCCGTTGTCGGACGGGCCCTTCGAACCACCCCCGCCAGACGGCGAGGGCTGCGCAGGACCCGCTGACGGGCCCCGCACGATTCTGCGCAGACGGGGTAGCCGCTCGCCGACCGCGCGTTCCGCGCCGTGGTCAGTCGGGCGGTAGTAGTCCGCGCCGATCAGATCATCCGGCACATACTGCTGCCTAACAACACCCTTCGGGTCGTCGTGTGGATACCGGTAGCCTCTGCCGTGACCTAGACCACGCGATCCCGGGTAGTGCGAATCGCGCAGGGCCGGCGGAACCGCGCCGCCGCGGCCGGCCCGGACGTCGGCCAGCGCCGCACCCAGCGCGGTCGTCACGGCGTTCGATTTCGGGGCCGTGGCCAGGTGCACCACCGCCTGGGCCAGGTTGAGCTGGGCTTCCGGCAGGCCCACCGACTGCACCGCCTGCGCCGCCGCCGTGGCGATCAGCAGCGCCTGCGGGTCGGCCATGCCGACGTCCTCGCTGGCGAAGATCACGATGCGCCGGGCGATGAACCGGGGGTCCTCCCCCGCGACCAGCATCCGGGCCAGCCAGTGCAGCGCCGCGTCCGGGTCGGAGCCGCGCATGCTCTTGATGAACGCGCTGGTCACGTCGTAGTGGGCGTCGCCGTCGCGGTCGTAGCGGACGGCGGCCACGTCGACGGCCTGCTCCGCGGTGGCCAGAGTGATCTCGGTCGCGCCCTGGGCGGCGGCGGAACCGGCTGCGGCTTCGAGGGCGGTCAGGGCCTTGCGGACGTCGCCGCCGGCCAGCCGTACCAGGTGCTCCTCGGCCTCGTCGGTGAGCGTGACCGCGCCGCCCAGGCCGCGTGGGTCGGTGACCGCGCGGCGCACGAGCTGCCGCACGTCGTCCTCGTTCAGGGCCTGCAGGGTGAGCAGCACGCAGCGGGACAGCAGGGGCGAGATCACCGAGAAGTACGGATTTTCGGTGGTCGCCGCGAGCAGGGTCACCGTCCGGTCCTCGACCGCGGCGAGCAGCGAATCCTGCTGGGTCTTGCTGAAACGGTGCACCTCGTCGATGAACAGCACGGTCGGCGGGCCGCCGGCGCGGCGCTCGCGGCGGGCGGTGTCGATGACCGTGCGGACGTCCTTGACCCCGGCGGTCAGCGCGGACATGGCCACGAACTTGCGGTCGGTGGCGCCGGCGACGAGGTGGGCGATGGTGGTCTTGCCGGTGCCGGGTGGGCCCCACAGGATGACCGACATCGGGGTGGTGCCGGTCACGAGCTGGCGCAGCGGGGCACCGGGGGCGAGCAGGTGCTGCTGGCCGACGAGCTCGTCGAGGCCGGCCGGGCGCATCCGCACGGGCAGCGGCGAGTCCTCGGACCAGGTGGTGAAGCCGGGGGACTCCGCACCGGCCGGTAGCGCGGTGCGGACACCGCCCGGCTCGTTCAGGGGAAAGAGTCCGTCGAATTCCATCGGCATCGACAGTACCGGCCCGCCCTCGTGTGCCGGAAATGCCACGAAGGCGGGCCTTATGCCGAAATCAAGGGATCAGCCACGGCCGGGACGGCGGCCGTAGAAGCGCCGGCCGCTGCCGGTGCCGCCACCCGCACGCGGGCCCCGGCCCACACCGGCCAGGTAGAGGGAGAGCAGCAGCAGGCCGAGCGAGGCCATCGTCGAGAAGTTGAACAGGTCGGGGGCTCCGAGGTTGGTGTCGAAGAGATCGAGCAGCAGCCAGAGGCCGAAGACGATAGCGGCGGCGATAGCGAGCATGGGTTTCCTCCGAGGGGATGAGAGCGCTTGTCGTGCTACTACCCCCGGGCTGGTCGCGCGTAAACTCCATCCTGGACGTCGGTCATCGATGACGGTGCGGCCGCATCGCCGCGAGCCACGAGATAGAGCGGCGCCGCGATCGCCAGCGCCGCCGCCCCGACCAGCATCGACACCCGCAGGCTCGCCGCCGACGCGACGGCCGTCAGAGCGACCAGGCCCAGCGCGCCGGCCGGCTGGCCCACCATCGAGTTCAGCGAGAGCAGGCTCGCCCGGTACGGCCCGTCGACCTGGCGGTGCAGCAGCCCGCTGTGCACCGGATTCGCCGCCCCGTGCACCGCGTAGCAGACCAGGTAGGCCGCGATCACGCCGGCCGGCCCCGCGAACAGGGCCATCCCGGCCACCGTCACGCCCTGCAGGACGCGCAGCACGAAGCCGGTCCAGGGCGCGCCGATCCGCCGCGCCAGCAGCGGGATCAGCGCCGCGCCCAGCGCCGAGGCCAGCCAGGCGACCGAGCCGACCGGGCCCAGCAGCGCCGAGGCCCGGCCCGGAGCACCGACGACCTCCGCCAGCCGGACCGGCATCAGGCTCTCGTACGCCACCATGCCGAAACTCCAGAAGAGCTCGACGGCGACCAGCGCCGCGATGATCCGGGAGCGGCGCAGCAGGCTCAGCGCGCCACCGATCGCCGCCGGCACCCCGCGCACGGATCCCACCAGCGCGGCGACTCCGCGGTGCGGGCGCCGCTCGGTCATCAGCAGCGCCACCGCGGCCAGCGACACGATCTGCAGCGCGAGGGCCACGTAGACCGGCAGGCTCAGCGCCGCGACCGGGCCGAACGGGCCGAGCGCCACCAGTCCGCCGGCGATCAGCGCGCCGGCGGCGATGGCGACGCCGAGCACGGCCCCGCTGCGGCTCAGGCCGGTCTCGATGTCGGCGTGCTCGTCGGCCGCCAGGGCATGGTCGACGTACCAGGCCTCCAGCGGACCGCTGTCCAGCGCCCGGTAGACGCCCTGCAGCAGGTAGCAGACCATGAAGAGCAGCACCGAGTCGGCCACGGTGAGCAGGGACAGGGCGGCGATCTCGATGACGCCGGCCAGCAACAGCACGGGCCGGCGGCCGATCGCGTCGGACAGGCCGCCGGTCGGCAGCTCCAGCAGCAGCACGGTGAGGCCCTGCAGCGCGGCGGCCGAGCCGTACTGGGCCAGGCTCAGGCCGCGGTCGAGCGGGAGCAGCACGGTCACCGGGATCATCAGGCCGACCGGCAGCCAGCGCAGGGCGAGCAGCCACAGGAAGCGACGACGGACCTGAGCCGCGGTCATGCTGCGCCCTCCCTAGGCATGCCCTTCTGGCCCTCGCCCGCGAGGCCGTCGTTCGGTGCGGGCAGGTGCCGCTCGGTGCAGGCGGTCATCCTGCGCGGGCTGGGCATGCCCTTCTGGCCCTCGCCTGCGAGGCCGTCGTTCGGTGCGGCTAGGTGCCGCTCGGTGCAGGCGGTCATGCCGGATCCGCCAGCCTCGGCACCGCGTACAGGTAAAGGAGCACCTGGCGGGCGTCCGGCCCGGGGTCGGCCTCGCCGAGGGCGCGATAGCGCTCGATGACCGCGTCGAGCTCGGCGGTCAGCGCGCCGAGCTGCTCGGTGCCGAGCGTGAGGATGTAGTCGGAGAAGCCGGCGGCGGTCCGCCAGGCCGGCGACTCGCCGGGCTTGGCCCGCTGCCAGCTCTCCGCGCGGGCGACGAAGTGCTGCAGAGCGTTGCTGTCGAGCCAGTCGGACGCGGCGGTCGCGTCGGGGTCGCCGGCGAACGCGTCGCGCTGCCAGCTGCTCATGTCGTGGGCGGCGCGCCACCAGCGCTCGCGGCCGCGGCCGGCGCCCTCGTCCTCGGCGACCAGCCCCACGTCGGCGAGCTGGCGCAGGTGGTAGCTGGTCGCGCCGGTGTTGGTGCCGAGCGATCCGGCGAGCCGGGTCGCGGTGGCCGGGCCGTCCAACCGCAGCCGGCCGAGCAACCGGGAGCGCAACGGATGCGCGAGGACCCGGATCTGCTTCGCGTCGAGGTTGACCTGAGTGGGCTCCATAAGTTGCACAATACTTATGCACAGAGGTTGTGCAACCCTTCTGTGCAAGAATACGGTCATGATCGATACCCGTCGCGCCGGTGTCGGCGATGCCGCCGAGGTCCTGCGCCTGCGGAGCGTGATGCTGGACGCGATGCGCCCCGGCGCGGACGACCCGCAGACCTGGATCGGCCCCGGCGTCGCGGTCGTGCGCCGCCTGCTCGATGCGGAGAATGACGCCCTGGCCGCCTTCGTGGTGGACAAGCCCGACGGCCCGGGCCTCGCGGCCTGCGTCGTGGGCACGGTCGATCAGCGGCTGCCCGGCCCACGCGACCCCAGCGGGCTGCGCGGGTACGTCCTCAATGTCGCCACCGACCCCGCCTACCGCCGCCGCGGCTACTCGCGGGCCTGCATGACCGCGCTGCTCGACTGGTACACCCGGCGCGGCATCACGGCGATCGACCTGCGCGCGTCGGCGGAGGGCGAGCCGCTCTACGCCTCGCTCGGCTTCGTCCGCAACCAGGAGCCGGGCATGCGCCTGGTCATCCCAGCGCGTTGACCGCCTTGGCGATCACTAGCGCGGCGGTCACCAGCGAGATCGCCGACTCCAGCATCATGGTCAGCTTCGCCCAGCGCGACAGCGGCAGCGTGTCGGTGGGGCTGAACGCCGTCGCGTTGGTGAACGCCAGGTAGAGGTAGTCGGCGAACTGCGGCCGCCAGTCCGCCGGCGCCACCCCGGCGGTGGTCATCTGCGGAAACAGGAAGTCCGGGTACGGGTCCCGGCCGGCCGCCCGTTCGAGCGCCCCGCCACGGTCCAGTTCCCAGTACCAGACGGCGAACGTCAGCACGTTGATCAGCCAGATCGAGGCGCCGCTGCCGAGCAGCACGGCCGCGCTGCCGGTGTCGGCGCCCCCGGCGATGTCGGCGACCAGCCGGAACACCGACCAGGCCGTGCCCAGGCTGGCGACGGCGATCAGCCCCAGGCTGAGCCGGCGCAGCATCGGGGTGCGGGCCGACTCCCGGCCCGGGTTGGCGGCCATCAGCGCGGCGATGACGACGACCTCGACCGCCGGCAGCACCCACCACGCGCCGAGGCTGTACCGCTCGGGCAGGGTCAGCTGCAGCGCGATCATCGCGGCGATCGCGAGGGCGAACGGCCAGCGCCGCTCGTCGCGGGTGAGCTGCCGCCAGAACGGCCGCCCGGTCAGGTCCTCCTCGATGCCCACCAGCCCATGATGGCCCCCTTGACCTCAACCCGGCTTCAGATCGCACGCTGCGACGATGAACGAGACCCTGGACGAGGCCCTGCGGCGACTGCACAGCACCGGGCCCGAACACGACGGCTGGCTGTCCAACCACGGCCCGATGGCGGCGGAGGCGCTGGTCCACCACGGGCGGGCGGCGGCGGTGCACGGCTGGCTGGACGCGTACGAGCGCCGGCTGGAGGAGTTGCCGCGTGGCATCGCGCCGATCGCGGCCGGCGAGTGGCGCGAGCCCCTCGGCGACCCCGTGCGCACGGGAGACTGGCTGGCGTTCTTCGACCGGGCGGTGCGGGCCGAGCCGTGGCGGGACGTGCTCGCGCTCTGGTGGCCGCGGCTGCTGCCGGGCATCGCCGCGGGGGCCACCCACGGGGTGATCCGGGTCGGGCACGCGGTGCGGGCGCTGCGCGAGCAGGAGACCGGGGCGCGGGTGGCCGAGTTGGGGCAGGGACTGGCCTACTGGGCGGCGCGGTGGCAGCCGCTGGCGCCGGCCGGACGGGGGCCGTACCGGAGTTCGGATCCGCGGGCGGCGCTCGATGCCGTGCCGCGGGTGCCGGACCAGCGCTCCGGCATCCGTTCCCGGCTGGCTCAGCTCGCCGACCTGCCCGGCTGGCCCGCCGCCGCGGGGGCGGTGCCGGGCGGCGGGTCCGTCGAGGACCGGCTGGCCGCGATCGTCGCGGCGGCGGTCCGCCTGCACGCCACCCACGGGTACGGCAATCCGGTGCTGCTCGTGCACGCGGCGACCGCCCCGCTCGCCGTGCTGCGGACCCTGCCGGCGCTCCCCGCCTCGCTGCACGGGCCCAGCCTCGCCGCGGCGTGGGCGGCCACCGCCGCGGTGACGGCGACCTACGCCCCACCGGCCGCCCGAGCGTTCACCACCGGCGACGGTGCCGCCGAAGCCACCCGCGACCACGCCGCCGAAGCCGTCGGCGACGGTGCCGCCGACGCCACCCGCGACCACGCTGCTGAAGGCACCCGCGACCGCGCCGCCGACGCCACCCGCGACCGCGCTGCTGAAGGCACCGGCGACCGCGCCGCCGGGGCCGTCCTGCAGCGGGCCGTGGAGTCCGGTGACGCGCACGCCATCAAGTTCGCCGACGCGGCTATCGAGATGTGGGCACGCGAGAAGGATCCGCTGCTGCTGGCGGCCGCCCAGCAGGCCACGGACCTGATCATGGCCGAGTAGGGGGTGGACCCGCCGGCGGGCGACGGAAAACAATCCGGCGAATTAACGGCAGTCGTGGTGCGGAAAGCGACCGGGGTATCCCGCGTGCCGTTTCATCGGCCGCGGCGAATGAAAACCCGAAACGTTTCTCCGAGGACGCTGGACAAGCTTATCCGGACCACTAGAGTGGTCGCTGCTTCCACAGTGGAATCCGCTGAATGCGTTGCCACGACAAAGTCTCCCGCCGACTGAGGACGCCCATGCCCGAAATAACCTCGTCCGCCCTGCCTGTGTCCGACGACACCTCATTGCAGGGCCGGCTGCTGTGGCTGGTCGCGGCGCCCGCCGGCGCCGCCGCGCTGCTCTTCGCGATCACCGCCGGCTACCTCTGGGCCGGCGGGGCGGACCGGTCGGATCTGGTGTTGATCGTCGCGTTCCTGGCCGGCGTGGTCACGCTCACCGTCGTGGCCGGCCGGGCCACCGGGACCATCCGGCGCATCGACGACCGGCCGGCGCCGCTGCGCGCCGAGGTCGCCGAGGCGCGCGCGCAGGCGGCCGCGGCCCGCGCCGACATCGCCGACGCCCGCGCCGAGGCCACCGTGGCCCGGACCGACGCGATCGGGTTCCGCGCCGCGGTGACGGACGCCCGGGCCGAGATCGAGGCGCTGCGGGAACGGGTGCGGGTGGCCGAGGAACGGCCGGTGCCGGTACGCACCACCGCCGGGCGCCAGGTCGAGGTGTTCGTCAACCTGTCCCGGCGGCTGCAGTCGCTGGTGCACCGCGAGATCAAGCTGCTGGACGCGCTGGAGAACGAGGTCGAGGACCCCGACCTGCTCAAGGGCCTGTTCCAGGTCGACCACCTGGCGACCCGGATCCGCCGGCACGCGGAGAACCTGGCGGTGCTCGGCGGTGCGGTCTCCCGGCGGCAGTGGAGCCGGCCGGTCGCGCTGACCGAGGTGCTGCGCTCGGCCATCGCCGAGGTCGAGCACTACTCGCGGGTCAAGCTGGTGCCGCCGATCGACGGCACCGTGCCGGGCCACGCGGTCGCCAGCATCATCCACCTGGTCGCCGAGCTGATCGAGAACGCGACGATGTTCGCCCCGCCGCAGACCCAGGTGCTGCTGCGCGCGCAGCACGTCACCGCCGGGGTCGCGGTCGAGGTCGAGGACCGCGGCCTGGGCCTGCAGCGCGAGGATCAGGAGCGGGTCAACCGGCTGCTGCTCAACCCGGAGGACATCAACCTCGACGAGCTGCTGCAGGACGGCCGGATCGGGCTGTTCGTGGTCTCGATGATCGCCCGGCAGCACGGCGTCACGGTGCAGTTGCAGGGCAACATCTACGGCGGCACCCAGGCCGTGGTCATTCTGCCGCAGCACCTGCTCGGCTCGGCCCAGGACGACAACGAACCGGAGCCGGTCCAGCCGGCCCTGATCCAGAACACGATGGAGCTGGTCCAGCGGATCCCCGGCCCGTCCCAGATCGCCGCGCCCCCACCGACCTGGCCGGCCTTCGCCGCGGCGCCCACGCCCCCGGCGCTGCCCTCCGCGCCCAGGACGACGCCGGTCTCCGCGATGCCCGGCTCCGCGATGCCCGTGTCCGCGACGCCCGTCTCCGCGGCCCCTGTGTCCGCGACGCCCGTGTCCGCGACCCCCGTCTCCACGGCCCCGGTCTCGGCGCCGATCGCCGTGCCGGTCTCCCCGAAGCCGGCCTTCGAGGCTCCGGCCTTCGAGAGCCGGGCTTTCGAGGCTCCGGCGTCCCTCGCGGCCGAGGTGCCGAGGCGGACCGGGGCCGAGGCCGCCGAGGGCCGGCCCGCGGTCACCCCGCCCCCGCTGCCGCGCCGGAACAGCCAGACGCACCTGGCGCCGCAACTGCAGTTCGGGCCGCCGCCCGCGCCGGCCGACGACGACGGCGCCGAGCACGACCCCGGCCTGATGGCCTCGTTCATGCAGGGCGTCTCCCGCAGCGAGGCCGGGATGCCGGCCGAGCCGGGCCAGCCCGGCCAGCCCGGCCAGCACTGACCATCCCGGCCGCACCCCCGCACCACAGAGACCCGAGCCCCACTGAGAAAGGTGTGCTCAGATGCTGAGCAACGATCCGGTACGTTCCGCCCAGGACCTCGTCTGGCTGCTGTCCGGGCTGGTCGAGCGCGTCCCGGACACCCGCACCGCGCTGCTGCTCTCCTCCGACGGGCTGCGCAAGGCCGCGCACGGGCTGGACGACGACGGCGCGGACCATCTCGCGGCCATCGCCTCCGGCCTGTTCTCCCTGGCCCGCAGCGCCGGTTCGCGGTTCGGCGGCGGGGAGACGGTCCGCCAGGTCGTGGCCGAGCTGGAGGACGCCCTGCTGTTCGTGTCCGCCGCCGGCTCCGGCGCGGTGCTGGCGGTGATCGCCGGCAAGAACGCCGACCCGGGAGTGCTGGGCTACGAGATGGCGCAGCTGGTCAAGAGCGTGCGGCCGTACATCGGTGTCCCGGTCCGGCCCGCGGCCGGCCATACCGGCGGCGCGGGACGGTGACGATGGTGCGTGCCGACGACGAGCACTGGCTCGACGACGACGCGGGACGACTCGTGCGGCCGTACACGGTGAGCAATGGGCGCACCCAGCCCAGCACCAAGATGGAGCTGCTGTCGATGGTGATGGCGACCGGCCGGCTGCCGCACGGCCGGCTCGAGCCGGACCACGCCCAGGTGCTCGGCCTCTGCGGCAGCCCCACCACGGTCGCCGAGGTGGCCGCCCGGCTGCGGCTGCCCGCGGTCGTCACCAAGATCCTGCTTTCCGACCTGGTCGACGCCGGGGCCATCAACACCCGATCCCCCGGCCCGGAGGCCGAACCCACCAACACGGCGGTACTGGAGACCATTCTCAATGCTTTACAACGACGACTCTGATCCCTTCCCGACGGCGCTCAAGCTGCTGATCGCCGGGGGATTCGGCGTAGGCAAGACGACGTTCGTGGGCGCCGTCAGCGAGATCGAACCGCTGCGCACCGAGGAGATCCTCACCACCGCCAGCATCGGCACCGACAACCTGACCGGCGTCGAGCGCAAGAAGACCACCACTGTCGCGATGGACTTCGGCCGGATCACCATCGACCGCGAGCACATCCTCTATCTGTTCGGCACCCCGGGACAGGAACGCTTCTGGTTCATGTGGGACGAGTTGTCGGCCGGGGCGATGGGTGCGGTCGTCATGGCGGACACCCGCCGCCTGCAGGACTGCTTCGCGGCGGTCGACTTCTTCGAGTCGCGGGGCATCGGCTTCCTGATCGCGATCAACCAGTTCGACAACTCCTTCCGGTACGAGGCGGACGACGTTCGGGCCGCGCTCGACCTGAAGCCCGAGGTGCCGATCGTCAGCTGCGACGCCCGCGACAGCCGGTCCGCCACGGGCGTGCTCGTCCTGCTCATCCAGCACCTGCTCGGCGTACGCCCCACCCCCACGGCCATCCGGAGCTTGGCATGATCTATGACTCTTCCCCGCACCACCCGCTGACCCCGACCGACCTGGAGGTGCCGCTGCGGATGCGGCGGCTGCGCGAGCTCGGCATGGGCGACCAGCCGGATCCGGAGTTCGACGACTTCGCGCGCAAGCTGACCGAGGTCACCGGCGCCCCGTACGCGATGGTGAACTTCATCAGCGAGGACCGGCAGTACTTCGCGGGCCTGCACACCGTCGCCAAGGGCGACCCGGCCGCGACGCCGGGCCGGGTCATGGACCGCGACCACGGCTACTGCCCGCACGTGGTGGTCCGGCGCAAGGCCCTGGTCCTCGACGACGTGTGCGACTACCCGAGGTTCGCCGGCAACCCGGTGGTCGACGAGATCGGCATCCGCTCCTACCTCGGCGCCCCGCTCATCGACCGGACGGGCACCACCCTGGGCACGATCTGCGTGGTCGACGTCGAACCCCGCCCGTGGGGACGGGCCGGGCTGGAGACCATCAAGTCGATGGCCGCCGAGCTGATGACCCAGATCCACCGGCGGGAGGACGACCGGTAGCCGCGGGCGGGCTCAGGGCAGGACCGCCTCCACCGCGGCGCGCGGGGCCAGCCGCTGGGACCACTGGCCCTTGGCCGTGCCGAGGGCGAACTCGGCCAGCCGGATCAGCTGCACGTCGGAGGTGCCGGCCGGGGCGAAAATGTGGTGCGCGTCGCGCAGGTAGCGCTCCACCGGCCGGTCCAGGTACAGCCCCGCCGCCGCGTGGATCTCCATCGCGTTGCGCGCACTGTCCAGTGCGGACTCGACGTTGATCAGCTTGGCGTTCATCAGCTCCGCGTCGCAGGGCAGGCCGAGGTCCAGCGTGTGCACGGCGTGGTAGGCCGCCAGCCGCGCGGTCATCAGCCGGGACTGCATCTGGCCCAGCTTGAGCTTGATCGGCAGCAGGTCGCCGAGCGGCTTGCCGTAGCGGTGCCGCTCGGTGACGTAGGCCGAGGTCTCCTCGACCAGGGCCTGGTGGATGCCGAGCGCGACGGCGGTCAGGTTGGGGCGGCCGTACAGGATGCTCGACGAGTAGGCCACGGCGAGGCCGTCGCCCTCGGCACCCAGCCGGTTGACCGCCGGGACCCGGCAGTTGTCGAAGATGAGCTCGCCGAAGCTGAAGCCGTGCAGGCCCATCGCGGTGCGGTGGGCGCCGAGCGAGAAGCCGGGCCGGTCCGCCTCGACCAGGAACGCCGACAGACCCTTGGAGCCGGCTCCGGTGCGGACCACGACGCCGTGCAGGTCACCGACGTGGCTGTTGCCGACGAAGACCTTCCGTCCGTTGAGGACATAGTCGGCGCCGTCGCGCTCGGCGGTGGCCGACATGCCCAGGACATGCCCGCCGGAGTGCTCCTCGGTGACCGCGATGGTCGGCAGGCAGTCCCCCGCCGCGATGGCCGGCAGCCAGGTGGCCTGCTGCTCCGCGTTGCCGAAGTGCAGGATCTTGGCGACCCCGAGCTGGGAGGCCTGGACCATGGCGCCCATCGCGCCGCTGACCCGGGCCAGTTCCTCGATGATGATCGTCTTTGCCAGGTGGCCCAGCCCCATGCCGCCGTGCTCGGCGCCGATGGTGACGCCGATCCAGCCCTGGCGGGCGATCAGCCGGGAGAGGTCGTACTGGACGGCACGTGATGTCTCCATCTCCGCTATCCGCAGGCGCACCTCGGTCTCTGCGAACGCCCGCACCTCCTTACGCAACTGTTCGTGGCGTTCCGTCATGAAGTACGCATCCACTGCAACTCCTTGTGGGGTCGACAAGCGGCAGACTGCGAATCGGACGCGAACACCGGTGGGCGCGCCGTCGCTGCCGCTGATCGTATCCACGCCAACACGGATAGTGATAGATCATCGATCAAGAGAAATCTTCATGGATGAGCCACGCCACAAGGCAATCCGGGGCGAACCCATCTACAGTGGATCGCCGTCGGGTCCGCCGAAGCACACCTCGATGACCAGACCGCCCTCGGACGGCGCCACCGGGGTGAGCGTCGCGCCGTGCGCGGTCGTGATCGCGCGGACGATGGCCAGCCCCAGACCGTGGCCGCCGGTGTTGCCGAGGCGCTGGGCGCCGAGCCGCTGGAACGGCTGGAAGAGCCGGTCCAGCTCGGCCGGCGGGATGACCGCTCCGGTGTTGCTGACCCTCAGGGTGGCCCGGCCGTCGACGGTCACGGTGGTGAGCGCGACGCTGCCGCCGGGGACGTTGTGCCGCAGCGCGTTGTCCAGCAGGTTCGCGACCAGGCTCTCGACCAGGCTCGGGTCGCCGGTCGCCGGGGCCGCCCCGAGGGACACCCGCACCTCGACGCCGCGGCGCCGGGCCTCCTCCTCGCGGGTGGCCAGCACGGCGCCGGCCACCCGGGCGAGGTCGAACGGCTCCCGGTGCTCGACGCCCTGCTCGCCGGTCGCCAGGGCCAGCAGCGCGCCGACCAGCCGTTCCTGCGCGGCGCCCAGATCGAGCACGTCCTGGCAGACGGCCCGCAGGCTCGCCAGCGTGATGCCGGGATCGGCGAGGGCCACCTGCAGCAACGCCCGCTGCGCCGTCAACGGCGTCCGCAACTCGTGCGAGGCGTTGGCGACGAAGTCGCGCTGGGAGGTGAACGACGACTCCAGGCGGGCGAACAGGTCGTCCAGGGTCGCGGCCAGCTCGGTGAACTCGTCGTCGCGCCCGGTGCGGCCGAGCCGGCGGTGCAGGTTGCGGGCGGAGATGTCCCGGGCGGTCGCGGTGATGGCGCGCAGCGGGCGCAGGAACCGGCCCGCGATCAGCCAGCCCAGCACGAGCGCGAGCACGCCCATCGCCGCCAGGCCCAGCGCCGAGGCGGTGAGCAGGCGCGCCAGGTCCGGACCCGGTTCGGGGGGAGCCGGCCCGGTGCCGATCTGGACGCCCACCGGGCTGCTCTCGCGACCCTGCAGGATCGGGATGCTGAGCAGGAACGCGCCGGAGACCAGGAACGGCACCGCGTACAGCAGGGTGAGCTGGGTGCGCAGCCGGCGCCGGGCGCTCACACGTCGCCGATCCGGTAGCCGGCCTCGCGGACCGTGTGCACGACCGGCGGGTCACCGAGCTTGGCGCGCAACCGCCGGATCGTCGTCTTCACCACCGTCGTGAACGGGTCGGCCGCCTCGTCCCAGACCCGTTCCAGCAGCTCCTCCGCCGGCACCAGCCGGCCCTGCGCGGCGAGCAGGCACTCCAGCACGGCGAACTCCTTCGCGCTCAGCTCCAGCCGGCGACCGCCGCGGGTCGCCACCCGCAGGCTCGGGTCGAGCGTGACCTCGCCGCTTGTCAGGATCGGCGGCAGCGCGGTGGCCGGCCGGCGGGCCAGCGCCCGGATCCGGGCCACGAGCTCGGCGAAGTCGAACGGCTTGGGCAGGTAATCGTCGGCGCCCAGGCCCAGCCCGGCGACCCGCTGCCCGACCGCGGCGGCCGCGGTCAGCATCAGCACCCGGCTGCCCGAGTCGCCCGCGACGATCTGCCGGCACACCTCGTCGCCGTGCACGCCGGGCAGGTCGCGGTCCAGCACGACCACGTCGTAGCGGGTGACGGCGAGATGCTCCAGCGCGTCCGGGCCGTCCAGCACCACGTCGACGGCCATGCCCTCGCGGCGCAGCCCGGTGCCCAGGGTGCGGGCCAGGATCTCGAAGTCTTCCACGACCAGCACGCGCATGCCCCCACGATGCCAGCTGCCGGGTGGCAGTGGGGTGTCAGCCGGCGGCACCGTGGCGACACCCGCCGCCGCGTAGACACCACGGCATGAACGAGACCACCATTGTCGTCAACGGCCTGCGTAAACGCTTCGGGCCGACCCTCGCGCTGGACGGGATGTCCTTCGCCGTCGAGCCCGGGCAGGTCACCGGCTTCGTCGGCCCGAACGGCGCCGGCAAGTCCACCACCATGCGGGTGATCCTGGGCCTCGACGCCCCGGACGCCGGGACCGCGCTCGTCGGCGGACGGCCGTACCGCAGCCTGCCCAGCCCGTTGCGCGTCGTCGGCTCCCTGCTCGACGCCGGGGCGCTGCAGCCGGGCCGCACGGCCCGCAACCACCTGCTCTGGCTCGCCCACTCGCAGGGCCTGACCGGGGCACGCGTCGACGCGGCGCTGGAGCAGGCGGGGCTGACCGCGGTGGCCCGGCGGCGCGCCGGCGGCTTCTCGCTCGGCATGCGCCAGCGGCTCGGGATCGCGGCGGCGATGCTCGGTGACCCGCCGGCGCTGATGCTGGACGAGCCGTTCAACGGGATGGATCCCGAGGGCATCGTCTGGATCCGCGGCTTCCTGCGCGGGCTGGCCGCCGAGGGCCGCGCGGTGCTGCTCTCCACCCACCTGATGAGCGAGTTGCAGGGCACCGCCGACCACGTGGTCGTGGTCGGCCGCGGCCGGGTGCTCGCCGACCAGACGATGCCGGAGCTGCTGGCCCGGCACGGGAGCCTGGAACAGGCCTACCTCGAGCTGACCCACCACGCGGTCGAGTTCCGGGCCGAGTCGCCGGAGGCGTCGCGATGAGGGCGGTGCTGCACGCCGAATGGACCAAGCTGCGGACCGTGCGCGGCTGGGTGGTCGCGCTGGCCTGCGCGGCGGCGGCGGTGGTCGGGCTGGGATTGCTCACCGGCGGGCAGGGCTCCTGCGGGCGCAACGGCCCGCAGCCGGAGTGCGTGCTGCCGGTCGGGCCGGAGGGCCAGGAGGTGACCGACCACTTCGCCTTCGTGCACCGGTCGCTGACCGGGGACGGGAGCATCACCGTACGGCTGAACGGCCTCACCGGGACGCTGCCGGCGAAGCCGGGCATGGGCGGTCCGGACCCGGCCGACGGCACGCCGCAGGTCGCCGAGCGCGGCCCGGGAGACGGCCGGCCCGGGCTCGCACCGTGGGCCAAGGGCGGGCTGATCATCAAGGACGGCACCCGGCCGGGCTCGACGTATGCCGCGATCATGATGACCGGCGCGCACGGCGTCCGGATGCAGCACGACTACGTGCACGACAAGGCCGGGCAGCCCGGTCCCGCCAGCACGCCGCGCTGGCTGCGGCTCACCCGCGCCGGGGAGACGATCACCGGCGAGGAGTCGGCCGACGGTACGACGTGGACGGTCGTGGACAAGGTGCGGCTGCCCGGACTCCCCGCCACGGTCGAGGCCGGCACCTTCGCGACGTCACCGCAGTTCACCTGGATCCTCGGCGGCGGACGCGGGGTCAGCGGCGCGATGGGCGGCCCCAGCGAGGTCACCGCGGCCTTCGACAGCCTCGGCCAGCAGGGCACCTGGTCCGGCGCGACGTGGACCCGCAGCACGGTCGGCGGCGACGCGGAGCCCTCGCGCCCCGAGCAGACCTCCGCGAGCTTCGACGTGACGGGCAGCGGCGACATCGCCCCGGCCGTCTCCGGCATCTCCGGCATCGGCACCACGATCAGCCAGACCCTGGCCGGCACGTTCGCCGGCCTGATCCTCGTGGTGGTCGTCGCCACGATGACGATGACCGCCGAGTACCGGCGCGGGCTGATCCGCACCACGGTGGCCGCCGTCCCGCGCCGCGCCCGGATCCTGCTCGCCAAGGCCGCTGTCATCGGCGCGGCGACCTTCGCGCTCGGCGTGCTGGCGGCGGCGATAGTGATCTTCTTCGGTCAGCAGGTGCTGCAGGCGAGCGGCGTGTACCTGCATCCGTCCACCATCGGCACCCAGGTGCGCCTGGTCGCGGGCACCGGGCTCCTGCTGGCCGGCGCGGCGGTGCTGGCCCTCGCGCTGGGCGCGCTGCTGCGGCGCGGGCTGACCGCCGTCGTCGCCGGGATCGTGGTGATCGTGCTGCCGTACCTGCTGGCCATGACGGTCCTGCCGCCGGAGCCGGCGCAGTGGCTGCTGCGGGTCACCCCCGCGGCCGCGTTCGCCGTGCAGCAGAGCGCGGTGAGCTATCCGCAGGTCGACGACTATCCCGTCCCGGTGAACGGCTACTTCCCGCTGCCGCCGTGGGCGGGTCTCGCCGTCCTCGCCGGCTGGGCGGCACTCGCCCTGGGCCTGGCCGTCCTCTCGCTGCGGCGGCGGGACGCATGAGGCGCGCGCTGCACGCGGAGTGGACCAAGCTGCGCACCACGCCGGGTACGAGTCTGCTGCTGCTCGCCGTCGTCGCGGCGACGGTGGGAATCGGCGTCCTGGCGGCTGCGGCCACCGACTGCCCGGCCGGGATCTGCGCCGTCGATCCCGCGAAGATCACGCTCACCGGGGTCCAGCTCGGCCAGGCAGTCGTCGCCGTCCTGGCGGTGCAGGTGATCGGCGCCGAGTACAGCACCGGCATGATCCACGCCAGCCTCGCCGCGGTGCCGCGCCGGCTCACCGTCCTGGCCGCGAAGGCGCTCGTGCTCACCGCGGTGGTGACGGCCGCCGCCACGGCCGGCGTGGCCGGCTCGCTGGTGGCCGGCAACCGCCTGCTGCCGCTGGCGGTCACCGACGCCGCGGTGCTGCGGGCGGCCGCGGGATCCGTGCTCTACCTGATCCTGATCGGTCTGCTCGCCCTCGGCGTGACGACCGCGGTCCGCACTCCGGCGACCGCCGCCGGCGTGGTCCTGGGCCTGCTGTACGTCTTCCCGATCATCGGGCTGGCCGCCACCGACCCGGCCTTCCGGCGGCACCTGGAGCAGATCGGCCCGATGGCCGCCGGGCTGGCGATCCAGGCCACCACCGGCCTGGACGACCTGCCGATCAGCCCGTGGCACGGGCTCGCGGTGCTCGGCGCGTGGGCCGCCGCGGCGCTGCTCGCCGGCGGGCTGCTGCTGCGGCTACGCGACGCTTAGCCGAAGACCTCGCCGACACCGCGCAGCGGCGTCTTGAGCAGGCCGGCGGCCCGGGTGCTGTCCAGCCGGATCTCGGCGGGGCGGGCACCCATGCCGCCCTCGGCGACCGTGCACACCGGCACGGTCGCCGGGTCCAGGCCGTACCGGGCCGCCACCAGGCGGCCGAGCTCCGCGCGGGTCACCACCTGCGGGCCGGCGACGTTGATCAGGCCGGCGTAGTCGGTGGCCGCGAGCTCCAGGATCGCCGCGGCCAGGTCGGTCGCGTCGATCGGGCAGCGGACCTCGTCGGTGAACAGCGCGCCCCGGGCCCGGCCGGTGGCGAGATTCAGGGCCAGCTGGACCTGCTTGCTGCGCTCGTCGCCGACGATCAGCGAGGTGCGGACCAGGACCGCCGCCGGGTCGATCGCGGCGACGGCCGTCTCGGCCGCCGCCTTGGCCGCGCCGTACGGGTAGATCGGGGTCGGCACCGCGTCATCGGGGTACGGCTCGGGACGGCCACCGTGGAGCGCGTCGGAGGAGACGTGCACGAGCCGCGCCCCGGCCCCGGCCGCCGCGTGGGCCACGTGGGCGGCACCGTCGGCACAGATCGTCCAGCTGTCCGCCCGGTATGCCGTGTTGACCACGACGTCCGGCCGTACCCGGGAGACGAGCGCGCGGACCGCCTCCCGGTCGGTGATGTCCAGCCGGGACCAGCCGTGGGTGCCGGTGGTGGAGGTGCCGACGACCTCCGCGCCGGCCGCCGACGCCAGCCGGGCCACCTCGCCGCCGAGGTGACCGCTGGCGCCGACGATCAGCGTCCGCATCAGTTCGCGGGCTCCACCGGAACTGCCGCGGGCTTCGGCTTGAAATCGATGCCGGCCTCCAGCCGCTGCTGGGCGGTGATCGGCGTCGGCGCGGTCGTCAGCGGGTCGAAGCCGCCGCGGGTCTTCGGGAACGCGATGACCTCACGGATCGACTCGTTGCCGGAGAGCAGCATGCAGGTGCGGTCCCAGCCGAGCGCGATGCCGGCGTGCGGCGGCGGGCCGTACTTGAAGGCCTCCAGCAGGAAGCCGAACTTGTCCTGGGCCTCCTCGGGCGAGATGCCGAGCAGGTCGAAGACCCGGCTCTGCACGTCGCCGCGGTGGATACGGACGCTGCCGCCGCCGATCTCGTTGCCGTTGACGACGATGTCGTACGCGTAGGCCAGCGCCTGGTCGGGCGCCTCCTCGAAGCGGTCCAGCCACTCGTCGTTGGGCGAGGTGAACGGGTGGTGCACGGCCGTCCAGCCGCCGTCGTCGGTCTTTTCGAACATCGGCGCGTCGACGACCCAGCAGAACGCCCAGGTCGACTCGTCGATCAGCCCGGACCGCTTGGCGATCTCGATGCGGGCCGCGCCGAGCAGCTCCTGGGCCTCGCGGCGCTCGGTCGCGGCGGCGAAGAACACCGCGTCGCCCGGCTTCGCGCCGACCACGTCGCCGAGCCCGGCCAGGTGCGCCTCGGACAGGTTCTTGGCGACCGGGCCGCGGGCGGCGCCCGTCTCGGCGTCCAGCACCACATAGGCCAGGCCGCGGGCGCCGCGCGCCTTGGCCCAGTCCTGCCAGCCGTCCAGCTCCTTGCGGGTCTGCGACGCGCCGCCCGGCATGACGACCGCGCCGACGTAGCCGCCGGCGTCGATCGCGCCGGCGAACACCCGGAACTCGGTGCCGCGCAGGTATTCGGTCAGCTCGGTCAGCTCGACGCCGTACCGCAGGTCGGGCTTGTCGGAGCCGTACCGGTTCATCGCGTCGGTCCAGGTGATCCGCGGGATCGGCGTCTGGACGGCGTAGCCGGCGAGCTCGCCCCACAGCTTGACGACGATCTCCTCGCCCAGGGCGATGATGTCGTCCTGGGTCACGAAGGACATCTCGATGTCGAGCTGGGTGAACTCCGGCTGCCGGTCGGCGCGGAAGTCCTCGTCGCGGTAGCAGCGGGCGATCTGGTAATAGCGCTCCATGCCGGCGACCATCAGCAGCTGCTTGAACAGCTGCGGCGACTGCGGCAGGGCATACCAGGTGCCGGGCTGCAGGCGGACCGGGACCAGGAAGTCGCGGGCGCCCTCGGGCGTCGACCGGGTCAGGGTCGGCGTCTCGATCTCGTGGAAGTCGCGGGCGTGCAGGATCTCGCGGGCGATCTGGTTGGCCCGGCTGCGCAGCTTCAGCGCGTTCGCCGGGCCGCTGCGCCGCAGGTCCAGGTAGCGGTACTTCAGGCGGAGATCGTCGGAGGCGGTGATGGTGTCGTCGACGGGCAGCGGCAGCGGCGCGGCCTCGGAGAGCACGACGAGCTCGCTCGCGGTGACCTCGACGGCACCGGTGGGCAGGTCGGGATTCTCATTGCCGGCCGGGCGCAGGGTGACCTCGCCGGTGACCTTCACGCAGAACTCGTTGCGCAACGCGTGTGCGTCCTCCTCGCGGAAGACCACCTGGACGACGCCTGAGGCGTCGCGCAGGTCGACGAAGATGACGCCTCCGTGGTCGCGGCGGCGGGCGACCCACCCGGCGAGCGTCACCGTCTGACCGGCGTGGCTCGCGCGCAAGCTGCCGGAGTCATGGGTACGGATCACGGAAACGTCTCCTCACAGGGGTTCACGGGGCGCATCCGACATTGTGTCAGCTCCGCCGCCCGCACCCGGGCACCGGGGCTGGAGCCGGGAACGCACGTAATATTCCTCACGTGGTAGCGCGCAGTGCGGTGGAATCCGCCGTCCTCGACCGGCTCGACCGACAGATCCTCCAGGGACTGCGGCTCGCGCCCCGGGTTCCGTTCGCCAGGCTGGCGGCCGTGCTGGGGGTGTCCGAGCAGACCGTCGCCCGGCGGTACCAGCGGATGCGCACCGGGGGCCTGTTGCGGGTCTTCGGGCAGGCGAACCCGGAACGGCTGCCGGACACCACCTTCTGGGCGCTGCGGATCTACTGCCGCCCGGGCACCGCCACGACGACGGCGCAGGCGCTGGCCCGGCGCACCGACACGAGCTGGGTGACGATCGGGGCCGGGGGCGTCGAGCTGTCCTGCGCGGTCCAGGTGGCCCAGGACCGCGACGGCCGTGACGGGGGACTGCTGCACCACCTGCCCCGGGCGGCCAACGTGCTCTCCCTGAGCGCCCACCAGGTGCTGCACCGCTTCGTGGGCCGCGGCGAGACGGACTGGATCGCCGGCGATGACCAGCTCGGCGCCGACCAGCGTGAGCTGCTGCTGGACGGGGCCGACCCCGGGGTACGGGCAAGTGCCGACCAGCGGCCGGGCGCCGGGGACGACGCCCGGGTGGAGCCCGGGGACCGGGCGCTGCTCGCCGCGCTGGCCGCCGACGGCCGGGCCGGCTATGCCGCGCTGGCCACCGCCACCGGCTGGACCCAGCGCAAGGTCGCCCTGCGGCTGTCCGCGCTGATCGCCGCCGGCGCGGTCTACTTCGACACCGAGGTGGCGGCGACGCTGATGGGCTTCCGGGCGGCGGCCAACCTGTGGCTCACCGTGGCGCCGGCCGACCTGGCGGTGGTCGGCGCCCGGATCGCCGACCACCGCCAGCTCGTCTGGGCGGCGGCGGTCACCGGCATCGCCACCATCGCCGCGACCGCGCTGTGCCGCGACGCCGAGGAGTTGTACCGCTACCTGACCACCGAGGTGGCCGCCATCCCCGAGATCCGCACCTGCGAGACCGTGCCGGTGCGGAACAGGGTCAAGCACGCCGTCTCACTCGTGGACGGCGGCGTGCTCGGCGGGCCGGTCATCTGAGCTCACCCGCGGCGGAGAACCCGGGCGAGTTCGTTCCGAGCGCGCCGGGGCCGCGGGCCGCACCAGGATCAGCACCGCGATCCCGCCGAGCAGGCCCACCCCGGCCGAGACCAGGAAGCCCGCGTCCAGCCCGGCCACCGCCGCGCCGTGCAGGGCCCGGTCGACCGTGTCGCGCAGCCCGCCCGGCAGCGCCGCCAGGATGCGGCCGGCCTGCCCGGCGGCGAGGGCGTGCGCGGTCTGCTCCGGCTCCGGGGCGCCCTGGGCACCGAGGTGGTCCTCGGCGCGAGCGGCGAAGACGGTGCCGAGCACCGCGATGCCGATCGCGAAGCCGAGCTGCCGGGCCGTGGTGACGGCGCCGCCGGCCATCCCGCCGCGGTGCGCCGGGACCGAGCCCATGGCCGACTCCGCGAGGGTGGGCATGGCCAGGCCGACGCCGGCGCCGATCACCGCGTAGCCGGCGATCAGGGCGGGCCAGCTCGACTGCGCGCCCAGCAGCAGCGCGCACAGGGCGCCACCCAGGCCGATCAGCAGCATCCCGCCGCCGATCAGCAGCCGCGGCGACCGGCCGTGCAGCTTCGCGCCCACGACGCCGGAGACGATCACCGACACGATCGACATCGGCAGCCCGGTCAGGCCGGCCCGCAGGGGCGAAAGGCCGATGACTGTCTGCAGCCAGATCGAGGTGTAGGTGAAGGCCGCGAAGGCAGCGAAGTTCACCAGCAGCGCCGCCACCAGGATGCCGACGAACGAGCGGTTGCGCAGCAGGGCCAGGTCCAGCATCGCGTCCGGGCTGCGCCGCTCCACCAGCACGAACGACACCAGGCCGAGCCCGCTGAGCAGCAGCAGACCCCAGGTCTGCGCCGAGCCCCAGCCCACGGTGGTGGCCCGGATGACGGCCAGCGTCAGGGCGCCCGCCGCGACGGTGAAGGTGACCGTGCCGGCCAGGTCGAAGCGACCCCGGCGCACTGCCTGGTCGGCGGCCAGCACGGTGCCGCACAGCACCAGCGCGGCGACGCTCACCGGCAGGTTGACCAGGAAGATCCACCGCCAGCTCAGCGCCTCGGTGAGCAGGCCGCCGAGGATCGGGCCGATCGCGGCGGCCGCACCGGACACGCCGCCCCAGACGCCGTACGCCACGCCCCGGGCGCGACCCTGATATGCGCTGTTGAGCAGCGCGAACGTGGTGGTGAACATGGCCGCGGCGCCGATGCCCTGCACCACCCGCCCGGCGATCAGCGTGCGGTCGTCGCCGGCGACACCGCAGGCGAGCGAGGACAGCGCGAAGAGGATCAGACCGCCGATGTAGAGCCGGCGGTGCCCGAGCCGGTCGGCGAGCGCGCCGGCGCCGAGCAGCAGCACGGCGAGGGACAGCGCGTAGCCGTCCACCACCCACTGCAGCGAGCTGAACGACGTGCCGAGATCGACCGCCATCTCCGGCAGTGCGACGTTCACAATGGTGACGTCGACGAGCAGCATGAAAGTACCGAGGCACACCGCGACCAGCGGCCACCATTTCCGCATGGGATTCTCCTGACTCAACGTGGTCACCCCACCGTCCACCGGCGCGGCACCGATCCGCCAGCCAAGTCGCTCTTGGCGTAGAGATCCCACGCATGTCGACCATGCGAGGCCAGAAACCTCCCTGTGGGCGCTAAAAGGAAGGAGAATCCGCCACGAACCATCCGTCGGTCAGGACCGGCACTGCCGGGTCGGCGACCGGCCGCGTCGCGACCGCGACATCCTCGGGAAAGCCGTGCGCGTGCAACTCCCGCCCGGAGGCGCAGGCGCGCAGGGCGGTCGCCAGGTCGTCTGCGACGCTCCGGTACGCCGCCAGCGCCGTACCGGCCTCGACGGAGAGATCGCCGGCTCCCCGCCGTACCAATGCCTCAATGAGCGCCCCCGCGCCCCACAGGTCCTCGACCGCGGGCCGCAACGAACCGTCCGGCCAGCGCTCCCCCGCCGCGACGACCGCGACCGCGTCCCCCGCACCCAGCCGGCGCACGATGCTCGCCGCGGCCGCATCCGCGTTGCGCAGCGAGACCCCCACCACGGTCGCGCCCGCCTCGGCGAGCCGGGCCGAGATCGTCGCGCCGTTCGGCGAGGGCAGCACGAGGCGCTCGATCCCCGAGCTACGCAGAATGCTGTCCGGCGACAGACTCACCTGGCCCGGCCGCTCGACCTGCTCACGCCCGACGGCAAGCACGGCGTCATGCTCGCGGGCGACCCGGCCGGCAGAATCGTCACGCCACCGGTACGGCATGACCGCGATCCCCCGCTCGACGGCGACAGTCAGCGCGGTGGTGAAGGAGAGCACATCAACCACGGCGACCAGCGCGGCACCGGGCCCGACGGCATCCGCGCCGACCGGGCCCCAGTCAAACCGGATCCGGCAGCCGGCCTGTGTCCAAGCACCATTCACACCGGCGATTGTGCCCCCTCGCCACCCGTCAAGCTTTGACACTCGGCTTCGCTGACCGTCGCGGCTTTGGCACCCGGCTTCGCCGACCGGTCGCGGCCTTGACACCCGGCTTCGCCGACCGGTCGCGGCCTTGACACCCGGCTTCGCCGACCGGTCGCGGCCTTGACACCCGGCTTCGCCGACCGGTCGCGGCTTCGTCACTCGTCGAGTTGGTGCAGTTCCGCTTCGACGGCGTCGTGCCGGGTTCTGCGGTAGCTGCCGGCCTCCGGCCTCGGGCCGAGGGCCACCGTCCGGTCGATGACCGCGTAGGTGATCCGGTAGAGCACCACCTGGATCGCCGCCTCCCGCCAGTCGGCCGCCCGCCGGGGAGCCGGCCGGTATCCGAGCCGGTTGGTGAACCACGACGGGAACAGTTCGCAGTCCGCCACGGCGGCATCGATCCGGTCCCGGACGTGCGCGGCGAGCCCGTCCGCGGCCGCGACCCCCGGGTGCGCCTGGTACGCCTGCTGCTGAGTGGCGTCGACACGCAGGTCACGCTCGGCCGCGTCCCGTTCCACTCGCGCCGCCGCAACCTCGCCCTCCTGTACCCCCAGCAGCGCACGCTCCGACCGGTAGGCGGCGGCCGCCCGGCGGAACGTCCACCCGCCCGCCTTGCCGACGGCGAGCTTCCGGCTGGCGGCCACCGCCCGTTGCCGCGTCTCCGCCAGCGTGCGCTCGCGGCGCTCGAAGGCGTCGATCCCGGCTTGGCAGGCCGCGCGGGCGTCGTCGGACAGCATTGTGGACCGGATCCGCTCGGCCTGCCGCACGTCCTCGACCAGCGGCCCGAGCTCGGCCGGGACGCTGTCGAGATCAACCGGAACCTCGCCCCGCTGCCGGCGGAACAGCCCCTCCAGCAGCTGCAGTTCCTGCTCGATCCGGCCCACCCGCAGCCCCGATTCGTCCAGTTTGCGCTGGACCTGCCGGCGCAACTCGGCCTGGTCGGTGACGAGCGCACCCACGCGCTCGTCGATGGCATCAAGCCGCGTGGCGATCTCCTGGGCACGCTTCTCCGCGGCCTTGCCGATCCGCCGGATGTCCTCGCGCAGCTTGCTGTCGCTGCTGCGAAACTCGTTGCGCAGCCCGGCGGCGACCCGCGCGATGTCACCGGAGCTGTCGGGGCTCATCGGCCGGTCCCGGGCGCGGGAGTGATAAGCCAGAGAACGACCGCCGCGGCGAGCACGATCAGCACGGCAAGCAACGCGTACGCCGGCAGCACGCCGACCGCGACCAGAACGGCCCCGACGGCGGCGACGCCGAGCAGCCCGAACACCCCCACCAGCCGGCGGCGCGCGGCATCGGCCGCCATGCCGTCGACCACCTCCATCAGCTCGTCGGTGGCGGCGAGCAGCGGATCGAGGTGCTCGGCGACATACGGCGGCTCCACGCCGAGTCCACCCAGCGCGTCGTGCCGGGCGCGAAGCTCCCGCTGCCGTTCGAGGAGCCGGTCCCGCCGCTCCGAAGCACCCATGCGAACCCCCAGCAGTCACGCAAAGCAATGCCCCTGACACCGAGCGCTAACGAAACTCTACGGCCTAGGCGGTGAGGCCGGTCAATCCCTCGGACGGGTCGATGGCGTTGAGCACGCCGACGAGCCGCTTCTCCTCACCGATAAAATGGGTCTCCAACACCGCGGCGAGCCCGTCCAACTCCTCCCGCACACCCTCGGCCCCGAGCCGCCCGGCCGCCTCGCGACCCGCGGCCCCCAGCCGCCCGGCCGCGTCGGGACGCGTGGCCCCGAGCCGGCCGGCCACGTCGCGCACCGCGGTCAGCAGGCCCGCGATCACCTGGTGGTCACGTTCCAGCTCGGCCAGAAAGGTGCGCAGTTCGGGATGGCGGGCGGCGAGCAGCGGGAACACCTCGGTGTCCTCACCGGTGTGGTGCCGGGTCACCGCGGCGCAGAACGCCAGGCAGTGCGTGCCCAACTCGGCCTCGGGGACGACACCCTCCCGAAGATCGGCCAGCATGTCGCGCAGGCCGATGTGGATCTCGATCAACTGGTTGCCATACGCCAGGAAGCGGGCATACTCGCTCGAAGTGCTCTCCACGGAAGATCCCATGGTCCGGCGCCTCCATGCCCACGGCTGTCTCTTCGCCGGGCGCACTGCGACGCTGCGGCAATCCGATCAGGCGCCGCCCGCCCACGTCAAGCCGCCGCTCGCGCGATCGACCGCGGCGCAATCAAGGGCCGGGCACCACCACCGGATCCCATCTCTTCCAACCTCGCTTTGCTCTGCTTCCCCATCGGAAACACCAGGATGGTCATTCAAAACCTGGTGCGGCGGTTCTGAAGATCTCCAGGGCGGTGACGGTGCGTAACACGTCGGGGAAGTCGGTCATGATCCGGTGCTAGCCGGTCTTGAGGATCTTCCAGTTCTTCAAGTGACTGATCGCGCGTTCAACGGCCGCGCGGAGTCGGTTGACGCTGTAGCTGTAGGCCTTCTGCTTGGTGGTCAACTCCCCGCCGGGAGGCTTCTTGGGTAGGGCGATCGGACCGGTGCCCTGGTAGCCGCCCATCGCCGATCATGCCTGGTCCGCCGAGAGCGAGGTGATCTACCCAGCGTTGCGCGATGCCGGAGATGAAGAACGCCGCCACGTCGTGACGAGCGCCGTTGACAGGCTCGCCCACGGCGGCGACCCAGCCGTCGAGATCGACGACGACCTGCACGTTCCGCCCTGACAGGTTTTTCTCGCCGGAGAACAGGCCATGGTAGTTCTCACGTTCGCCGACCGGGGCGACGAACCCGTCGACCAGCACACCCCTGCGGCCGGCCTGTCCGAGACCCTGATCGACCTCGGGTCGGGTGAGCCACCGCGGGATCGGCTGGATAGCGGGTGATCGTGGCCTGGGAACAGCCGAAAGCCTCGTCGGGCAGGTTGTGCCGGAGCCCGAACAACATCGCGCTGACCGCCGCGGGCAGGGGTAACTAACACGTGCGGACGTCCGATCGGCGGCTTCTCCCACTGTTCGCCGACGATCTCGCGGATCCTGCCGATCAGGTCGGCGAGCCGGCCGGTCGGGAGTCCTGTCATCTTTCGCAGCGCAGCGGCTGGCCCTCGATCAACTTCCTCACAAAAGATGATCTATAGGATCCCAGCCGCTGCGTCTACTCAGGACAGTCACCCAAGT